>JBFGEP010000042.1:0-11148 GCA_041580055.1 Rhodothermales bacterium
CACCGAGGAAGCGACGCTCGTGTGGCTTGCGAACCTGGCCTGCATCGAGCTGCATCAGCTCCACTCGAGGCGCCCGCACCACGACAAGCCCGACTACATCGTATACGACCTCGACCCGCCCGAGGACTACGAGTTCGCCGATGTGCGAGACCTCGCCCTGCTCCTTCGTGAGCGCCTGCTGGATTACGGCTACAATCCTTTCGTAAAGACGACGGGCCGGAAGGGACTGCACATCGTCACGCCCCTCGAGGCTCGGTGGAGCTTCGAGGAGGCCTTCGGGGCCGCCAAAAAGGTTGCCGAGGGATTCGTCCGATCGAACGCAGACCGGACGACGCTCCACATCAAGAAGGAATCGCGCAAGGGACGCGTACTGGTCGACATCTATCGGAATCGGCCTGCGCAGTCGATCGTCTCGCCGTACAGCCTGCGGGGCTCCGCGGGGGCGCCGGTGTCGATGCCGCTGGGGTGGGAGCAGCTCGAGGTATTGGAGTCGCCGACCGAGTACGACATTCATACCGTCCCCGACCTCGTCCTGTCGGCGGGCGACGCCTGGGAAGCGATCGGCGCGTACGCCACCGGCCTGCACACGGAGAAAAAGGCAACGGTCAAGAAAACGCCTCGCCGGACAGGCAAGCACAAGACGCCCGAGCAGCTGAGCGACTACGCAAAGAAGCGGGAATTCAGCAAGACACCGGAGCCGCAGGCGCTCGAGAGTCTCGGCGAGGGAAACACGTTCGTGATACACCGGCACCACGCCTCTCACCTGCACTACGACCTGAGGCTGGAGGAGGACGGCACGCTGAAGTCGTGGGCCGTGCCGCGCGGCATGCCGCCATACCCTGCACTGAAGCGCCTCGCTGTCGCAACCGAAGACCATCCGCTCGAATACCTCAACTTCGAGGGGACCATACCGAAGGGACAGTACGGAGCGGGCCCCATGTGGATCTACGCCCGCGGCAAGTACGAGAAGACGAAGGTCAAGAAGGACGGTTTTTACTTTCGGCTGAGCAGCCCCGAGCTCACCGCCGAGTACCGCATGTACGAAACGAGCAACAGGCAGTGGCTGCTCGAGCGCCTGGACAATCCGCAGATCAACTGGCTTGCGGACCCCCCGGACTTCATGTTCGCGGATCGCGTCTCCGAGGTGCCGGCCGGCGACTACACTTACGAGCTGAAGTGGGACGGCATCCGGGCGATGATCATCGTCGACGAGGGAGTCGTTCGCATCCTCAGTCGCAATCGTCGGGACATCACGGAGAAGTTTCCGGAGCTGCTGCTGGCGGACGAGGCATTCCGCAATACGTCCGCCGTGTTCGACGGTGAGATCGTCTCTCTCGACGAGGCTGGCCGGCCCGGCTTCCGCGAGGTCGTGAACCGCCTGCACAGGTCCGGGGAGGCGAGCATCAAGCGGGCCGCCCAGAAGCACCCCGCGCACTGCTATCTGTTCGACTGCCTGTTCCTGGACGGCCGCACGCTGGTCAACGATCCGATCGAGCGGCGGCGGGCCTGGCTGGCGGATACCGTCCGCCGAGACACCCCCTACCGGGTCAGCGAGCCGGTGGATGACGGCGCCGCGCTCTTTTCTGCCGTGAAGGAGATGGGGCTCGAAGGCATCGTGGCGAAGGAGTCCGGCGGCCGCTACTACGCCGGCCGGCGGTCCCGGACGTGGCTCAAGGTGAAGGTCCGCCAGTCAGACGATTGTGTCATCCTGGGATACACCGAGGGAAAGGGTGACCGGGCGGCCTACTTCGGCGCACTGCAGATCGGCAGCTACGAGGACGGAGAGCTGGTGTATCGGGGCAAGGTCGGCAGCGGTTTCGACACGAAGGGAATGAAGAGCCTGCTGTCGAAGCTGAAGAAGATCACCGAAATCGAGCGCCCTATTAACGAAAAGCCGGCTGACGACGCCGAGACCCGGTGGATCCAACCGACTCTGTTCTGCGAGGTCGAATACTCCCAGATAACGAAGAACGGGACCTTTAGGGACCCCGTCTTTGTTCGATTGCGACCCGACCTCGCACCGGAAGACGCCTGAATCGGTGCGCGCCGCTCACTCACACGACGGAGGAAACCCATGAGAGCCATCTGGAAAGGGCACATCCAGTTCTCCCTGGTAACCATCCCCATCCGGGTATACAGTGCGATAGAGGCCTCGGAGACCGTTCGTTTCAACCAGCTGCACTCCGAGGACTACGGCCGGATCACGTACGACAAGCGCTGCAAGAAGTGCAACGAGCAGGTGAGCAACGAGCAGATCGTGAAGGGCTTTGAGTACGAGCCCGACCAGTACGTGGTGGTGGAGCAGGACGACATCGACAAGCTGCGGGTGAAGAGCACGCGCATCATCGAGATACAGGGTTTTGTCGACGCATCGGAGGTCCACCCGACGCTGTACGACACGCCGTACTTCGCAGGGCCGGACGGTGCCGTCGGCGCGAAGACGTACGCGCTGCTCTGCCACACGCTGAAGGAGAGCAACCGCCTGGGTGTCGGCAAAGTCGTTCTCAGGGACCGGGAGAGCATTGTCCTCCTGTCGCCGCAAGGCGAGGGGCTGTTGATGCACAAGATCAGGTACCCGAACGAGCTGCGCGACATCGCTACCGTGCCGCAGCTTGAGGATCTAGAGGTCGACAAGGATCAGCTGCAATTGGCCCAGACGCTCGTGGACTCGATGTCGATGTCGCTGTCCGACATCGAGCTCCGGGACGGGTACATGGAGGCGCTGAAGGGTCTGGTGCAGGCCAAGATTGACGGGAAGGAGATCATTACCGTGGAAGAGGAGGAGAAGCCGGTCGTCGATATTATGACCGCGCTCAAGGCGAGCATCGAACAGGCCAAGTCGTCGAAGAAGCCCATGAAGAAGGCCACCGGCACGGGCCGGGCCGCGAAGAAAACGACCACGGCAAAGAAGACGCGTAAGAAGAAGACCGGGTAACACGCCAACTTCTGTCCCACATGGCAAAGATTCTGCCGCTGAAGTCGGTACAGCCAAGGAAGTTCGGATACAAGAAGGCGCGACGGCACGCGCCGCCCGACGCATCCCAGTTCGGACAGGGGGACCTGTTCGCGCAGCCGGCGCGAATCGTCCGTATGCCGTCCCGGCTCGGGCCCTTCGAGGAGGGTCTGCTGTACGACGAACGCGGAAACGCAGAGAAGGCGTACCAGGCGTACAGTGCCGCGATCGAGGCCGACGAGTATGCCGCCGACGCATTCTGCAATCTCGGTATCCTGGAGTCCGAGGCGGGTCGCGTGGATCGGGCGATCGAATGCTTCAAGGACTCGCTCAAACGGGATCCGGCGCTGTTCGAGTCGCACTTCAATCTCGCGAACGTGTACTTCGACCTTGGCGACTACCGGCCGGCGCAGGTGCACTACGAGATCGGCGCTGCGATCGAGCCCGGTTACGCCAATCTGCACTTCAACCTCGCGCTCGCCCTGGCGATGCAGGACAACCGCGATGCGGCGGTGGAGGCCCTCGAGACGTACTGCCGGCTGGCGGACCCCACCGAGGCCGAGAAGGCGGCGTACCTGCTGGAGGCGCTGCGGCAGTCGGTGGAGGGGTAGGCGTCATCACGAGCCGGTCGCAGGCCGGCGTGGTGATCCGGGCGGTGAGGAACCCCCTTGCGTCTCAGATTGCCACACTCGCTGGCGCTCGTTCGCAATGACGTTGAGGAAAGCGTCACCACGAGCCGGCCGCTACGGGCGCTTCGCTCCCTCGCGACCACCGCGTTCGTGGCCGGCACAGCCCCCGCCTAGATTTTCCGCCCCCCGTTTTCTAGCTTTTGCGCGCCGATTTCACCGGCAGGCACCTCACCCGGCAGCCCCAATCAACGCGACAACAGATGAACT
The DNA here is from genome assembly GCA_041580055.1 of Rhodothermales bacterium. Taxonomy (GTDB): domain Bacteria; phylum Bacteroidota; class Rhodothermia; order Rhodothermales; family JABDKH01; genus JABDKH01. The sequence continues at coordinate 3,850 of JBFGEP010000042.1, forward strand.
TCGCTCTGATCGACTACATCGTTTTCGGCGGCTACGTGCTCCTGATCGTGTCCATCGGCCTGTGGGTCTCCCGCGAAAAGGAGGGCCACGAAAAGGACACGGAGGACTACTTTCTGGCCAGCAAGTCGCTCCCCTGGTGGGCCATCGGCGCGTCGCTCATTGCCTCCAACATTTCGGCCGAGCAGTTCATCGGGATGTCGGGCTCCGGCTTCCGCGTGGGCCTCGCCATCGCCACATACGAGTGGATGGCCGCCGTCACGCTGCTGATCGTGGCGTGGTTCTTCCTCCCGATCTACCTGAAGAAGGGCATCTTCACGATGCCGCAGTTCCTCGAGGTACGCTACGACGCCCGGGTGCGCACGCTGCTGGCCGTCTTCTGGCTCCTCGTATACGTCTTCGTCAACCTGACGTCGGTCCTATACCTCGGGGCGCTGGCGCTCGAGGGCATCATGGGCGTTGATCTCTGGGTCGGCGTCGTCGGTCTGGCGCTGTTTGCGTCGGTCTACAGCATCTATGGAGGTCTTAAGGCTGTCGCGTGGACCGACGTCGTGCAGGTGTTCTTCCTCGTCGGCGGCGGCCTGCTCACCACGTACCTCGCCCTCGACGCGTTCAGCGGTGGCCAGGGGGCACTCGCAGGATTCACGAAGCTCATCGCCGAAGTCCCGGATCGTTTTAACATGATCCTCTTCGAGGGGGAGCTGATGTACAGCGAGATGGAGAACGGCGTGCCCGTCGAGAAGGATGCGTACGACCTGCTTCCGGGGCTCAGCGTCCTCCTCGGCGGCATGTGGATTGCGAACCTATTCTACTGGGGCTGCAATCAGTATATCATCCAGCGCGCTCTGGCCGCGAAGGACATCCGCGAGGCGCAGCGCGGCGTAGCCTTCGCCGGCTACCTCAAGCTCTTGCTGCCGCTCATCGTCGTCATCCCCGGCATCGTCGCCTACGCCCTCGACGCGCCGATCACCCGGGGCGACGAGGCCTACCCGTGGCTGCTGAACGCGTACGTCGGACCCGGGCTCAAGGGTCTCACGTTCGCGGCCCTGATCGCCGCCATCGTGTCTTCGCTCGCCTCTATGATGAACAGCACGTCGACCATCTTCACGATGGACCTCTATCGAAACTACTTCCACCGGGGCAGTTCGGAGAAGGAGCTCGTCAAGGTCGGACGGATCGTCGCGCTCGTATGCATGATCATAGCCGTTCTGCTCGCGCCGCAGCTGGCCTCGTTGGACCAGGTGTTCCAGTACATCCAGGAGTACACGGGTATGGTGAGCCCGGGCGTGCTAGCCATCTTCATCATGGGCCTCTTCTGGAAGAAATCGACGCCGAACGCGGCTCTTGTCTCGGCGCTGCTCAGCATCCCGCTGTCGTGGCTCATGAAGGTGATGCTCCCCGGCCTGCCGTTCATCGATCGGATGGGCGTTGCATTCCTGGCCTCGATCGCTCTCATCGTGATCATCTCGTACATCGAGGGCAAGGGCAAGGACCACGAGCACGGCATCAGCATCAGCCGCGACATGCTCGTCAAGGATCCGGTCTTCGCCGGCCTGTCGTTCGGCATTCTCGGCATCACGGCCGCGCTCTACGCCATGTTCTGGTAGGAAGCAGCTCGCTCCTCACGAATCATTCAGACGAATCGGGCGCGCGAGCGGCTATATTCCGCCGTGAACCGACCGACTACCACGACCGTCCCGGTGACTGGCTCCTCGTTTGATCAGACGGCGCCCTGCCTCGTCCTGGCGCCCCACCTTCGATACCCGGCCCGCAACGGTTCGGACATCTCGCTGGACCGGATGGCGCGCTGCCTGTCGGCGCACCTTCCCTTCGTCGACCTGATCGCAGAGGACGTCGTAGTGACCTTTCGCGACGGCAGCGAGACAAGCCGTGCTCCTTACGACAACAGGATGCGCGGCAAGCGGATGGCGGCGATCCGAACGCTCCTGTTTCGGAGTCACTTCTATCAGGAGAAGTTTGTCACACGTGCCTTCAAACGACAGGCAGACAGAATGCTGACCTCGCAACGCTACGGCAGCATACTCTACAGTTACCTGACGACCACAACCGCAACAGAGGGGTTGGATTCAACCCGTATTCCGACCACGCGTCTCGTCTGGACGCACAACGACGAGTTCAAGTGGTTCAGGGACCTCGCACAGTCCACCTCGAGCTCTCTCGGACGGCGCGTCGCACAATATTCCGAGAGCTGGCTTCACGACTTTTTCCGAAGCCGAACCGACGACCTGCTGCTGCTGCACGTGACCGAGACAGACGCCGAAGGCTTTGGCGCCCACTACCCGCGTCATGCGCATGCCGTGATACCGATCGGCGTCGACTTTCCGGAGGCCGGTGCGCCTCCGCTGCCGCCGAACACGGAGCGTGCCACGCTGACCTTCGTAGGCTCGCTCGGCGTGCGGATGAACTTCGACGCACTGATCCACTTTGCGCGACGTCTCTACCCGGAAATCAAGCGGGTACTGTCATCAGCCGTCGAAGTGCACGTCGCCGGCAGCACCCCGACGACGGCTGTTCAGTCCCTTTGTCACACTGAGGGCTGGAAGCTGCATGCAGACCTCGGCGATGAAGACCTCAGTGCGCTCGTCGAAGCATCCGCATTTACCGTCCTTCCCTTCGACTACGCTACCGGAGCCAAGCTGAAGCTGCTGAAGTCGCTCGCCCACGGCATTCCTTTTCTTGCGACCGAAAAGGTGTCAGCACAGGAGAGCCTTTGCATCCCGCCAAGTCTCATCTCGGACGATCCCGGAGAGTGGGCGGAGCGCATCTCGGCGTGCCTGCGAGACGGTATTCGTCAGTCTGATCGTGATCGTCTCCGGGCAATCGCCGGCGAGCACTCCTGGGAAGCTTCCGCGCGGATTCTGGTGGACGCGCTGATGCAGCGATCGGTGGAGGTCAGGCCATGATCCAGCTGCCCGCAATCATCCTGTGCGGCGGACTCGGTACCCGGCTCCGGCCCGTGGTCAACGACCGCCCGAAGGCTCTCGCCGAGGTCAACGGACGCCCGTTTCTGGATCATCTTCTCGACCACCTGGAGAGGCAGGGCGTGCGCGACGTCTATCTGAGTACGGGGCACCTCGGAGAGCACCTCGAGGAGTTCGTCGCCCGGTCTTCACGCGACCGCATGACCGTGCGATGCGTGCGCGAACCCGACCCACTGGGTACGGGGGGAGCCGTCCGCTTCGTCAGAGAATCCGCGTATGTCGAGCCTCCGTTCCTGGTACTGAACGGTGACACATTCTTTTCAGGTGACCTCAGTCGGCTGGCCCGGCTTCATGCAGATTCGAAGGCCGCCGCGACACTGGCCGCCGTTCGAGTCGAAGAGCCAGAACGATACGGCACCGTAAGACTTGCTCCGGACCACGCCGTCGTCTCGTTCGAAGAAAAAGGCTCAGCCTCCGGCAGCCAGTGGATCAATGCGGGAGTGTACCTCGTAGAGGCGGACCTCGTGCAATCCATTCCGGCGGGCAGGCCCGTGTCGATCGAACGGGAAGTATTCCCCGAATGGGTGGGGCGGGGACTTTTCGGGTGTCCGTACCCCGACGCCGAGTTCCTGGATATCGGAACGCCCGAGGACTATCATCGGGCTGAGCTCCTTCTACGTTGACCTGACCCCCGACCGAGTGCCGTGACGAAAATCATTCGGGCTCGTGCCCCTCTCCGAATCAGCTTCGCCGGCGGGGGTTCCGACGTGCCCCCGTACGTGGATCAGTATGGCGGTTGCGTTCTGAACGCGACGATCAACCGCTACGCGTACGTGACCATCGCGCCGAACGACACGCAGACAATTACGCTGAAGTCGCTCGACTATGGCGACTCCGTATCGTATCGCATCGACGATGAGGTGCCTCCCAACGACTACCAGATGGATCTCGCCAAAGGAGTCATCCGGCGTCTGGAAAACGACGCCCTCCGAACGGGCTTTGATCTGTTCACGCACGCGGACTGCCCGCCCGGATCGGGACTCGGTGCCTCGTCTACCATGGTCGTTGCTCTGCTGGGGGCCTTCGACCGCTGGCTTCGTATTGGCCTCACGCGCTACGAGACGGCGCGCCTTGCGCACGAAATCGAACGCTCCGATCTCGACATCAAGGGGGGCCGGCAGGACCAGTATGCTGCGGCGTTCGGCGGCCTGAACTACATGGAGTTCAACGGAGATGAGACGGTCGTCAGCCCGCTTCGTATCCCGCCCGAGTGGATCAGCGAGCTCGAATACTCGCTTGTGCTGGCCTACACGGGAACGAGCCGGTCGTCGTCGGACATCATCGCCGACCAGATGAAGAACTACTCAGATGGTACCCGGGCAGCGGTCGACGCCGTAGACGAGACCAAGGCTCTCGCGGCCGAGATGAAGAGGCTGCTTCTGCTCGGCCGCCTGAAGGACTTCGGCCGGATGCTGCACGAGGGCTGGGAGGTCAAGAAGCGGCTCTCGCAGCAGATCACAAACTCATTCATCGACGGCCTCTACGATGCTGCGCGCGAAGCCGGGGCGCTGGGCGGCAAGATCTCCGGCGCGGGCGGCGGAGGCTTCATGTACTTCTTCGTGGAGTTCGATCGCCGCCACGCCGTGGTCGAAGCGCTCACCTCGAACGGCGCCGAGGTCGTACATTTCGGCTTCAGCGACACGGGCATGCAGCAGTGGATTCAGTGACGGGAGATCGAAGAAAGAACGACCTCTTGTGGATCGAGGCCCAGCTCGACGAGGCGGGGCGCGTCCACGATGCCATCCGGGGCGATCTTGAAAACCTCGCAGTCATTGCTGGAGCGATCGCGGATGCGTTCCGGGCGGGAGGCCGTGTCTTTTTTCTGGGTAACGGCGGCAGTGCAGCCGACGCGCAGCACTGGGCCGCCGAACTGTCGGGACGGTTCTACCTCGACCGCGAGAGCCTGCCCGCCATCGCCCTCACGACGAACACCTCGCAGATCACGGCGATCGGCAACGACTACGGGTTTGAGGATGTTTTTGCACGGCCCCTTCAGAGTCTCGCGCAGCGCGGCGACGTCGTCATAGCGATATCGACGAGCGGTGCGTCGGCGAACGTCCTGAAGGCGATCGATACCGCGAAGCGTATCGGGGCCCTGACGATCGGCTTCGGCGGTGGCGGCAGCGCTCCGATGGCCGCGCGCTGCGACCACCTGATCCGCATCGCCTCAGGGGACGTCGCGCGCATCCAGGAAGGCCACGAGCTCTGCGCTCACTTGATCTGCTCGCTCGTCGAGCGCGCGCTGTTCGGCGGCGACGCGGAATCTGCACGGTAGCGCGAGATGCCACGCTTCAGGGCCGCCTTTCTGGATCGTGACGGCACGCTGAACGTCGAGATTCAGTACCTCCATCGCGTCCAGGACTTCGAGTGGATTCCGGGAGCCGTCGAATCCGTCCGGCGCCTCAACGAGGCCGGCGTGCTTGTGCTGGTGGTCACAAACCAGGCCGGCATCGCACACGGCAAATACACGGAGCGAGATGTCCACGCGCTGCACGACCACATGCGGCGCGAGCTCGAGGAGCACGGTGCGCACGTCGACCGGTTCTACTTCTGTCCCTTCCACCCGGAGGGCGTGATCCCGGAGTATCGCCGCGCGAGCCGGTGCCGGAAGCCGAACGCGGGCATGCTCGAGCAGGGTATGTCGGACTGGGAGCTCGGACCGGACGAGTGCGTGATGGTCGGAGACAAGAACTCCGACGTCGAAGCCGGCCTGAGTCTGGGTGTTCAAACCGTCCTCGTCGAGACCGGCTACGGAGCAGAGCACAGCAAGACGACAAGAGCGAACCGTGTCGTCGCTGACATCGTAGCTGCGACGGATCTCATCCTCTCGCCCTGACCCCGGTCAACCGGTCCACACGGCGTAGCCACGCGACCGAAGCCGCTCCGCGACGTATCTCTCCAACTCCTCCGCCTCCTTTCGGCTCTCGATCGGGTTGTAGCGCTCATACAGCCTGGGGCGCAGCTCGAGGCCCCATTCCTCGACAAAGCGGTTCGACTTATATCCGTTGAGATGCTGCTCGAACCGCTTCTCGGGAGGCAGCGCCGTGGAGCCGACGTAGAGACATTCCAGAGGATCGCGGACGTCCGGATTCCTTCTCCTGAATCTCGTATTCTGGAGCACCTCCGGAGCCAGTGCGATCACGTAGACGTAGTATTCTCGCCGCTCCATGCTGGCGCCCGGGTCAGGTTGAGTCTCAGAAAGCAATCGAAAAAGCCCGGTTTTTCGATTCGGCAGGGGTCTTAATGGCCAAACTCGACCCCAAAAAGGCAATCTCAACCGTTTGTAATGTCTGGCGCGACTTTTGATCAACTTCGGCGTGGCTCCGGTCCCGGGCGGCGTGGACCGGCCGACAAATCACGGGAAGATCGTTGCGATGGGCACCTCAGACTTCCCTCACAGCACGGCACATGGATTCAAGTCCGAAAGCAGAAAGCATTGATGCGGTCGTCGACTACCTGCTGAGGGATCAGGACTACCTGCTCTCCAAGGAGCTGCGACATCGCATCGAGGAGCTCAACCAGCTGCTGGTGCAGGCGCACAACCAGCACATGAAGGTGGAGTTTACCGTCACCGACACGCCACTGGAGTCCGGCGGCAAGGTGACCCATGTGGACATCGCCGTCTACAAGCGCATCTAACGTGCAAGGATCCAGCGGGGACCCTAGAGCGATACCACGCCTTCGACCTCCCCGGCCGCCTTGTAGACCGCAATAACCTCATCGCTCGAGTTCATCTCCAGCTTCGCGGTCACGCTCAGGTAGTTGCCCTGATTTGAGGCCCGGACCTTCACCGGATGGCCGTCGAAAACGCCCTTCATCTGCTCCAGGCCCGCCTTGGGGACGATAAACTTGAACAGGTATGCTGCCGGCCAGTCGTTCTGGTCGTCCAGCAGCGCGGCGAAGTTCTCCCACCAACTCTCGCCGGGTCGCTCCAATCGCTCTGATGCCATCATGGTTCTGACGGATGACTCGTTTGCTGATCGACCTTCCTACCGGGTCGCGGAGCCGTCAAACGATTCGAACGCCGAAGCGTTTCGTCCGCCGTCTGACCAGCTCCGCAAGGTGCGGCGCGCCGCTGGCGCCGGAACCCGATACCGGGACGAAGGTTTGCTCCCGACACGACGAGATGCGATTCAAACGGACTATATATCGAAAACTGGCGAGCCTTGTCGCCCTGGCCATGCTCACGTCCTGGGTGGCGCCGCTGGCGGGTTATGCGTGCGGAGACCACGCCGAGGGAGAGCATCCTAAGACGTGCCTCTGTCCGCACCATGCGCCTCCCGCGTCGGACACCGGGGCG
>JBFGEP010000043.1:0-11058 GCA_041580055.1 Rhodothermales bacterium
CTCATCGACGGCGTTCTGAAGTCTGGTTCGTCGTTCGACGGCTCGGATGCGGAGGTGCTCAGGGCGAGCGGAGAGGTACGAGACATAAGGATTGTCGGATCGCCGATCAGAAACTCCGACGGAGACGTAGCCGGCGGCGTGCTGACCGTACAGGACATAACCGAGGCGCGGCTTGCCGAAGCGCTGTCGCGCCGGGCCCGCGTTGCAGCGGAAGAGTCGAGCCGGATCAAGAGTGCACTGATCGCGACCATCAGTCACGAACTCCGAACTCCTGCGGGCACCATTCACGGTTTTGCTTCAATGCTTCGTGACGAGCTTCGCAACCTTGGAGAGGATGGCGTCGGCTCCGGTGTTCCGCTGGAATTCGCGGAGGCGATAGCGACACGTGCGGAGGATCTGGTGAGGCTCGTGGGGGACCTGACCGAGCTATCGCAGCTCGAGACCGGTTCCGTAGCCTTGCAGCTCGCCGACGTGGACGTGGCCGACCTGCTTGTCGACTGCGTCAAGACGGTCGCGGCGAAGCCCGCCGCCGTACCGGTTCGTGTAGTCGGGTGTCAGAACGTGGTCGCGCGCGCCGACCGTCAAAGGCTGCGTCACGCTCTCGAGCGGATTCTCGCTAACGCGCTCAAGTTCACAACGGAAGGTCATGTCGAGGTCGGCTGCCGTCCCGTGGCGGATCGAGTATGCATCGAGGTTGTCGACACGGGCATAGGAATCGATGACGATGTCCTCGACGAGGTGTTCGCAGCGTTCAGTCAGGAGGCCCATCCGCTGCGTCGTCAGCACGACGGCGCGGGGCTCGGGTTGGCGATCGTCCGGCGCGTGATCGAGCTGATGGCCGGCCGGGTCGAGATTGAAAGCGAGAAAGGCGTAGGAACGACAGTCCGGCTCTACCTGCCGGTCTCTGAGTCCGGTTCGGATTCGGGAGCGCGGGACGCGGCCTCGTAGTTCTCTCGTGCCGCTCGAACGTTTCTCATAAATCCCTCGTACCGGGTGCGCTTGACCGGGCTTTGTCGGAAGGTCCGGCGGAAAGTCTCGAGATCCAGCTCGGCCCATTGAGAGAGCGGTCGGGCCACGACGTCCTCGCGCGCTCGGTACCGGCTCTCCGCGGTCACAGAGGAGAACTTGTTCCAGGGGCACACGTCCTGGCAGATGTCGCAGCCGAATATCCAGTTTCCGACATCCGGAGTGAGGTCACTTGGCAGGTCGCTCTCGCGGTGCTCGATTGTCAGATAGGAGATGCAACGGTTGGCGTCGACGGCGTAGGGTCTGTATATCGCGTCGGTAGGGCAGGCGTCGATACATCGGGTGCAGGTGCCGCAGTGGTCGGGGATCGGTCCGTCGGGAGCCAGCGGGGTGCTGACGATCAGCTCGCCGATGAAGAAGAAAGAACCCGTTGACGGGCTGATGAGATTTGTGTGTTTGCCGATCCAGCCCAGTCCGCTTTTCTGGGCCCACACCTTGTCCATGACGGGTGCCGAATCGACGAAGGCGCGGCCTGACAGATCGGGGATGCGCTCCGCCAGCCAGTCGTAGAGTCGGGCGAGCTTCTCCTTCAGCACGACGTGGTAGTCTTCGTTAAGCGCATACCGGCTGATCCGTCCGTACTCGGGGTCCGAGGGCAGGTCGATCGCCTCGTAGTAGTTGTCGATGACGGAAATGACGGAACGGGCCCCGTCGACGAGCCTAGCGGGGTCGACGCGTTTGTCGAAGTTGCGCTCCATCCATGACATCGACGCGTGCCTTCCCTCGGTGAGCCACTGCTCGAGTCTGCGCGCTTCTTCGTCGAGTCTACGGACCTCGGAGATGCCGCAGCCGCTGAAACCGAGTCGGGCGGCCTCATGCTTGAGGTCTGCTGTCAGTCGGGCGATCTGACGTGAGCTTGCTGTCACGTGGTGACCGTGAGTCAAAAGAAAAGGGGCGAGCCGCGTTCGCGGCCCGCCCCTTTCCCAGTTAGGCCGGGAAGGCTTTACATGCAGGCTCCCGGGATGGAGTCCGCACGACGGTACTGGCTCGTACCCTCCTTGCGGCTTACGCCGGCGACGCGTCCCTTGCCAACAGCCGTCAGGCGGCTGGCGGCCACACCGTTGTCGGTGTAGAACTTCTGGACAGCGTTGGCGCGTGCGGCCGACAGGCTCTGAGCGTTACGCTCACCCGGTGCGGCGTGGCCCTCGATGCCGACGCAGATATTCGGGCACTCGTTGAGGATGTCAACGTTGTCCCGCAGGGCGGCCATCGCCTCGTCGGTCAGCGTGCTCGAGTTACGATCGAAGAACGCAGCGTTGAGGTCGGTCAGCTCGCGGCAGATCGCGGCCTCGTACGGATTAACCGTGACCGTGACGGTACGGGTGTCCGAGCCGGCCGAGTTGGAGACGCGCAGCGTTACCGTGTACGTACCCGGAGTCGCAAAGGTATGCGTGGGGCTCGCCTCGGTCGACCTTGAGCCGTCGCCGAAGTCCCAGGCGTACCCGGTGACCTCGCGGTCGTCGCCGCGGACGTTCGCCGCAAACTTGACCCCTGTCTGGGTGTCAGGAGCGGTCGGATCGAAGGTCACCGTAATGATCGACGGCGCCTGAACCGGACGGACGGCCGTGACCGTCATCGTGCGGGTGTCGCTGCTTCGCTTGTTGCGGGCCGTGAAGGTCACCGTGTAGGTGCCTTCCTGCGCGTAGCTGTGGGTGGCAACGAGGCCGGAGGCCGTCGTTCCGTCGCCGAAGTCCCACGTGTACGTTACCGGCTGCGTTGCGTCGGCATTGATCGAAGCCTCGAACGTGCCGTCCTCGTTGGTGAGCAGCTCGCTCGGGCCCATCGCCTCGACGACCATCACGCTGCGGAACGGCTTCGAGAAGTTGATGCGCAGACCGGCAACGCCGTAATCAAGCACGTCGTACGGTCCCGTGTGTTCGTCCGTCTGATTCGACTCCAGATCCTCGATTCCGTCGACCGCCTCGTCGTTGAAAACGAACGAGGACGCGATCTCAACGAAGAATCCGATCTGGTTGGTGATGGCGAGATCAATGCCTGCGCCGACGAGCGGGCCGAATCCGACTTTGCTGCCGACGTCGTCGTTGACCGTGCCAAAGGTTGCGCCGACACCACCAAGCAGATAGGGAGAGATCCGCTTGCTGTCGAATGCCCGGAGGTTACCTGCAAGGTGCAAGCTCGACCGGCGGTCACTGATACCTGCCGGGTCCACCGAACGCGGGATCGCCGCGTTGCCGAGAGGTCCGTACGTGCCGGTGTTGAAAGCCAGACCGAGACCGAAGGCCTTATTCAATTGTAGGCCCACCTCGGCACCAAAAAAGAGCTCTGCGGCATCAACGTAGTCGTTAATAGAGCTGTCGACGTTACCGTCTCTGGTGCCCTGATAGAAACCACCACCGACGCGTGCCTTGAGGTACACGGTTTTGTCGGCGCGGAAGCGCGACTGTGCGTCGGCCGTGCTCGCCAAACCGGCGAACGCGACGATCACAGCGACCAGGGACGTGAAAAAGAGCCTATTCATTTGCAAGGTTCCTCCAAATGTGCGGCTATGGTTGGGACTAAGAGTTTTCAGGGTTGTAGCTGTTGCCATAAGCAGCCGACCATGTGCTCAGTGGAGCGATTCCAGAAACTCACCAATTACACGGCACGCCGACAACGCGGCGTGACATCTGGTTGTTCGACTCGAGAAGGCGCCTCTACACTTCAGCCTCAGGCGGCATCTTTGTCTGCCAATGGGCAAACGTAAATTATCGCCATTTTCGCTGCCGACTCAAGGGAGCACTCAGAATATTCGCATTATACGGTGTGGGGTCCGGCGAATCTTCTTGGAATATAAAAAAAATACGCGAAGTGTCCCCTTCAGCGCCCTTTCGCGGGCAATTCCGGGCCGCGGGAGACGCGATCTCCGACGGGTCGCGCCCTACCCTGAAAGCTGGTTTACGCGACGCTCCAGCTGGCTCTTGTAGTTGGCCGCCGTGTTGGCGTGAACGATTCCTTTGGCGGCGAGGCGATCCAGATAGCCCTTGACCTCGTTCAGTCTCGACGCGGCCTGCTCCGGGTCGGTCGTCCCCTCGAGCGCCTTGATCATGGTCCGCATCCGGCTACGGTGGTACCGGTTCCGCATTCTGCGGCGCTCATTCTGGCGAACTCGTTTTACGGCTGACTTGTGCTGTGGCATTGGGACGTTCCCCGCTGAATCGGGGCGAACTCTAGATTTCTGTAGCCCGCAATAATACGGTTCCTGGGAGCTACCTGTCAAAGGTCCAGTCAGGAACAGGTGGCCTCAGGGCGCGTTTTCGCACCTGCAACGGCCTATCCACCCACCGCCATGCGTGAGTTTTTCGCAGAGTTCTTCAGGGACTCCCGCAAGCTGCAGCGCGTCATCTTCATCGACGAAGAAGGCGCCGGAGAGCCGCGACAGCACAGAATCGTTCCTGCCCGCGTAGTAGTCACGGTTGTGGCCGGACTCGTTGTCGCCGTTCTGGCCACCTCTCTCGTAATCGCGTTCACGCCGATCCGGGAGCTCATTCCGGGTTACAGCACCGACGAGATGCGACGCGATGCTCGACTCAACGCCCTCCGTCTCGCCGCACTGACCGACTCGCTCCAGACGCAGTCCCGCTATCTCGAGCATCTGAGAAACCTGCTGACCGGGCAGGTTGCGGCGGAGGACATCGAGGGACTCGAGGGCGCCACGTCAATGATGACCGGCCTCCCGGATGAAGAACCCCGGCTCGGTACAAGAGCGCCGTCCGAGAACTGGCGCGACCATCAGCAGCCCGCGTTCAACCTCGACGTGCTGCCGTCCGAGTCCGCCGTGCGCCCGGATGTTCTGACGATCTCGGAGGGATACCTCGCTACCCTGCGGTTCCCGGTCGTGGCTCCGGTGGAAGGTGTTTTGACGAGAGGGTTTGCTGCCGATATAGGTCATTACGGAACCGACATAGCCGCCAGCGAGGGATCCGTCGTACGGGCCATCGGTGACGGCTACGTGGTGCTGGCAGACTGGACCCACGACGGGGGACACGCATTGGCGATCCAGCATGCCAGAGGCTACATTTCCGTTTACAAGCACAACCAGCGACTTCTGAAGAACGTCGGCGATCGGGTGCGAGACCGCGAACCGATCGCATTGAGCGGTAATTCGGGAGAGATCACAACCGGTCCCCACCTGCACTTTGAGTTGTGGCACGACGGGCTTGCCCAGGACCCGAGCGCCTTCTTTCTGTCGCTATAACCCACCGCCAGTAACGTATGGCTCTGCTAGGAAACCGTAACAACGACGAAACCATGTCCAAACTACCCACCCCCGCCAGCCCCGACCAGATCAACATGATCGGAGAGGGAACGGTGATTGAAGGAACTCTTCGCTCGGAAAGTGATGTGCGCGTGAGCGGTCGAGTCGTCGGAAACCTGGACGTCCAGGGGAAAGTGATCGTCGCCAAGGAGGGCTCGGTCAATGGAGAGATCGCGGCCACCAGCGCCGACATCGCCGGCGACGTTCAGGGACAGATCAACATCACGGAGCTCTGTGTCCTGAAGGGTGCCGCCCGCGTCGACGCCGACATCAAGTCCGCCCGGCTCGTCGTTGAGGAAGGAGCCGTGTTCAACGGCCAGTGTGAAATGGGCCAGATGACGAGCGTCAAGGCCAAGGACATCAAGCCGGCCGCCGAGTCGAAGGAGCTCAAGGTCTCGGCCTGAGTTGCGCACCCCGGAAGGCGACGGACGTTCCGGCCACGAGACGGACTGGCGATCGGGGCTCAGACAAGCGGCCCCCCTGCTCGGGCTGGGCATGCAGATGGCTCTCACCATGGCGATGTTCGCGGGTGGGGGCTACTGGCTCGATCGGAAACTGGGCACGTCACCGCTGCTGACGGTCCTCGGCAGCGTCCTGGCAATCGCCGCCCTCGGCCTGCTCCTGGCGCGTGTGCTGAAGTCGCTGGATCAGCGTCAGGACGGTGACTGACGCGGCCGCCCGTTCATTCATTCTTCACCGCCATTTGAGTAATCTTCACCCCGGTCCAGACGCCCCCGCCACCGGATGTGCGTAGTTTTTCATGCCTGTGGCGCAGGGGTGTTGAACTCACCGAACTGAGATGACGGCGGAAGTTCTTGCCGGTCTGTTGGCCGGGATATTCCTGGGACTTTCGTACGCGGTGGCGGGGTACCTGATGAACCGAAGGGCGGAGTTATCTCCCGAGAAGTTCATGCTCTGGGTCGCGGGCGGAATGGCCGTCAGAATGTTCGTGGCACTGGCCGTGATTGCAGTCGTTCTTGTGGTCGCGCCGGTAGACACGACGGTGTTCCTCGGCTCTTTCCTGACTCTCTTTGTTCTGGGTGTGATTTCCGAAATCGTGGTTGGGTACCGGCGCTAGGATCGCGCCGGGCTGATGCATGGCTCGCTTCCTCTGGATACTGCTCGCAACGCTCTTTCTCGCGATAGCGTACGTAACGTTTACGGGGGAGGCGAAAGGCGGCGAAGATCTCGACGCCGTCCACCATGTGGCGGACGGCAACTATCTCGATTTTGAGCCCTTCGGAAAAGTCGAGCTGCCCCGCATCCTGCTCGTTCGCCGGGCCAGCGGAGATCTCGGGCTCGACACCTACCTCACCACGCACTCCGCCCTTGCCGACGGCGAGTATGTGCTGGTACCGGAGGAGGGCTCGGCTGAATCCGGGCACGACGGGGAGGAGGCCGCCGCGGTGGCAGACGATCACGGTGAAGAACACGCGGGCGGCGTAATCGAGCCGGTCAGCGGAGATCTGTTAGTGGATCTCTCCATCACGCGGCACCTGGTCTTCATCTGGCTGGGTGCGCTCATCATCTTCCTGATCTTTCGGTCTATCGCCCGGCGATACGAGCAGGGGATCGGACGTGAAACGGCGCCCAGGGGTGTGTTCCACAATATGTTCGAGTCGCTCGTGATCTTCGTGCGGGACGAGATCGCGAAGCCGAATCTGGGTCCTCATACGGACCGGTTCCTGCCGTATCTGCTCACCGCCTTTACCCTGATTTACACGTGCAATCTGCTCGGCCTCGTTCCGTTCGGCTCCACGGCGACGTCGAACATCTCGGTCACGGCGGTTCTGGCGGCCTTCACGTTCATCATCACACAGGTTAGCGCAAACAGGGACCATTGGTCTCACCTGTTTGGCCCGCCCGGTACCCCGCTTCTGGTCCGATTCATCCTGTTTCCCGTCGAGTTCCTGGGATTGTTCACCAAGCCGATCGCTCTCGCCATCCGGTTGTTCGCCAACATGACGGCAGGCCACCTGGTGATACTGAGTCTCATCGGACTCATCTTCCTTTTCGCGAAGCTGTTCGGGCCCGTCGCGGGGTACGGGATCTCGGTCGTTTCCGTCGGCTTCGCGTTCTGCATCTTTCTGCTCGAGCTGCTCGTGGCGACAATTCAGGCGTACATCTTCACGATGCTGTCGGCGCTTTTTATCGGCATGGCGGTGGTCGAGCACGACCACCATCACGAGGACGAGCATGCGCCTGCGGCACTGGCCGCAGCCGGGGGCGAGCCGATCGAGCTGCCGCCCCTCGCGGAGCCAGCCGCCGTTTCCTGAAAAAGACTTTCGACAACCGAAACTGAACACCACAACGGATTAGACAATGGAACCTACTTCACTCGCATTCCTGGGCGCAGGTATTGGCGCCGGCCTTGTTGTGATCGGCGCCGGCTACGGCATCGGTCGGCTCGCGGCACCCGCAATGGAAGGGTCCGCCCGTCAGCCCGAGGCCGCCGGCGACATCCGGACGTCGATGATCATCGCGGCGGCGCTTATCGAAGGTGTGGCGCTGTTCGGACTGGTCATCTGCTTCGCGCTTGCGTTCAAATAACATCCACCGCGCATGTCCGTCCGCGCCGTCTGCCTTACGGTCGGGCGCTCCGCGCGAGATACCTGATCCAGAATGGCTCTCTTGATTGCTGCAGGTCTGTTGTCCCCGAACGTCGGGCTGATGTTCTGGATAACGCTGACGTTTCTGCTCGTCATCTTGCTCATGCGGTGGAAGGCCTGGGGGCCGATCACCAGCGCGCTCGCAGAACGCGAACGCCGCATTGACGAGTCCATCCGGAGCGCCGAGAAGGCCCTGGAGGAGGCGCGACTCATTCAGGCCGACAACGAGAAGGCCCGGCGAGAAGCGGAGCAGTCTGCACAGCAGATCCTGAGGGAGGCCCGGGACTCCGCCGAAAGCCTGCGGACGGAGGAGCTGGAGAAGACGCGTGAGCAGATCCGGCGCATGCAGGAGCAGGCGAGCGCTGAGATCGATCGCGAGAAGCAGGGGGCGCTGAATGAGCTTCGGACGGAGGTCGCTGATCTTGCTATCCAGGCGGCCGAGAAAATCCTGGAGGAATCGCTCGACGCCGATCGTCAGAGGAAGCTCGTGGACGGCTTCCTCAAGGGGCTTCCCAAGAACTAGACCTGAATCGGACCCAGGCTCATGAGTGACATCCTCGTCGCAAGGAGATACGCGCAGGCGCTCTACGACTCGGCCCGGCAAACGCGGGAGCTCGACGCCGTCGACGGCGACATCGAGCTCATCCAGTCCAGCCTCGAAGCCTCGAGAGAGCTCGTGATGTTCTTCGAGAGCCCGATCGTCTCCCGGGAACGGAAGGCCAGTGTGGTGGAGTCGCTGTTCGCGGGTCGCCTTGCCCAGACAACCATGCGCTTCATGGACCTGCTGATCCAGAAACGTAGGGAAAACATCTTCCCGCAGATGGTCACTGCGTATCGCGCGCTGCGAGACAGACAGCTCGGCATCGTCGGAGTGACGGTCAAGGCGGCAAGACAGACGGGCGCGGAGACTAGAAGCAGCATCCAGTCAGCGCTCGAAGCCTGGACGGGAAGCAGGATCAAGCTCGATGTGCAACATGACGAGAGCCTCATCGGAGGCCTGGTCGTGAGAATCGGTGACACCGTGTACGACGGGAGCGTCCGAAACAAACTCGAACATCTCAGAGAGCAGTTCGCGGCGGGGTCCTTCCGAAACAACTGACGCCCCGAGGGGCCACGAATCCAATACAGTCCGAAGGTAGCGAGAGACTATATGGCAACGGCAATACGACCCGATGAGGTCACGGCAGTACTCCGGAAGGAGCTCGGCGGTTTTGACGCCGAGACCGAAGTGTACGAAGTGGGCACGGTGCTCCAGGTGGGCGACGGTATATCGCGCATCTACGGGCTCTCCAACGTGGAGGCCGGAGAGCTGATCGAGTTTCCTTCGTCCGGCGTCACCGGTATGGTTCTGAACCTCGAGGAGGACAACGTGGGCGCGGTGCTGTTCGGCGAGGTCGACGAGGTGAAGGAGGGCGACGAGGTTCGTCGAACCGAGCGCATCGCGTCGATCGAGGTGGGCGGTGGGATGATCGGCCGCGTCGTTGACTCGCTGGGAATCCCGATGGACGGCAGGGGTCCTCTGCCGGGCGTCAAGTACATGATGCCGCTGGAGCGCAAGGCGCCGGGTGTGATCTACCGCGAGCCGGTAAAGGAACCCTTGCAGACCGGTATCAAGGCGATCGATTCGATGATCCCGATCGGGCGCGGACAGCGAGAGCTGGTGATCGGTGACCGACAGACGGGCAAGACGGCGGTGCTGATCGATACGATCATCAACCAGAAGTCGACGCACGAAACGGACTCTCCCGTCTATTGCATCTACGTTGCCGTGGGCCAGAAGAACTCCACCGTTGCGCAGGTGCGCGCCGCGCTGGAGGAGCACGGAGCGATGGACTATACGGTGATCGTGAACGCACCGGCGTCCGCGCCCGCCACGATGCAGTTTCTGGCTCCGTTTGCGGGCGCCTGTATCGGCGAGTTCTTTCGTGACACGGGACGCCACGCTCTGGTCATCTACGACGACCTGTCAAAGCAGGCCGTTGCCTACCGCCAGGTTTCACTGCTGCTGCGCCGGCCACCCGGCCGCGAGGCGTATCCCGGCGATGTCTTCTACTTGCACTCCCGCCTCCTGGAACGCGCGGCCAAGGTGATCGACAACGATCATGTCGCCCAGCAGATGAACAACATCCCGGACTCCATCAAGAGTCTGGTAAAGGGGGGAGGTTCGCTAACGGCCCTGCCGGTCATCGAGACGCAGGCGGGCGACGTCTCGGCATACATTCCGACCAACGTGATCTCGATTACCGACGGGCAGATCTACCTCGAGGCGGACCTCTTCAATGCGGGCGTCCGGCCGGCCATCAACGTTGGTATCTCGGTGAGCCGCGTGGGAGGAAACGCGCAGATCAAGGCGATGAAGAAAGTCGCCGGCACGCTTCGCATCGACCTTGCACAGTACCGCGAGCTGGAGGCCTTCTCGAAATTCGGATCGGACCTGGACGCGGCGACGCAGCGCCAGCTGACCCGTGGCGAGCGGCTGGTCGAAATCCTGAAGCAGGGCCAGTACGATCCGGTGCCCGTCGAGAATCAGGTAGCGATCATCTACGTCGCCACCCGTGGCAATCTGGACGCCATCCCGACGGATCGGGTCAAGAGCTTCGAGAAGGAGCTACTCGAGAGAATGTCCCTGAAACACGGGGATGCCATGTCTTCGATTCGTGAGACCGGCGTCCTGTCCGAAGAAACCGCCGCCGCGCTCGACAAGGAGGCGGAGGAGCTCATCGCCCTGTACACGCAGTAGCCCCTCGTTGATCGATGGCGAGCCTTCGCGACATACGGAACCGAATCTCCTCGGTAAAGAATACGCAGCAGGTGACGCGCGCCATGAAGATGGTGGCCGCGGCAAAGCTGCGCCGCGCCCAGGAGCGCATCTTCCGGACGCGCCCGTATTCGTATCAGCTCGGCAAGATCATCAGCCACCTGAAGGGGCACATCGATCCGACGGCGCACCCGCTGTTCCAGGTCCGGGAGGAGGTCCACACTGTGCTGGTGGTGGTCGTGACCGCCGATCGCGGACTTGCGGGCGGCTTCAACAGCAACATCATCAAGCGTACGGAGGAAGAAATCAGGAGCAGGTATCAGGCCTACCAGGATCGAGGCGATCTCTTTCTGATTTGCGTGGGGCGTAAGGGACACGAGCACTTCTCGAAACGTGGATACAAGCTCCTC
>JBFGEP010000044.1:0-11012 GCA_041580055.1 Rhodothermales bacterium
CTCTTCGAAAGTGCCGTCGCAGCGGTTGAAGTACAAATAATCGTTCTCGTGAAAGTCGTTCGACACGTAGATGTCAGGGCAGCCGTCAGCGTCGAGATCGCTCACTGCGGCAGCGAGTCCATAGCCGATCCGACCTCCGAAGATGCCCGCTGCGGTACTCACGTCGACGAAGAACCCGTCGTCATTCCTCATCAATCTGTCGCCGGCCGTCGGGTGGCGTTCGTATCGGAGGGTGTCCGGACCGTGAGTCGCTTCGGTGTGGACCGAATGGTTGACGAGGTAGACGTCCAGGTCACCGTCCCCGTCGAAATCAAAGAAGGAGGAATGGGTGGAGTAGCCGCTGAAGTCGAGTCCGTACTCTGCTGCTCTGTCCGTGAAAGAGCCGTCTCCATTGTTGATGAAGAGCTCGTTTTTCCCTCGCCGTGACAGGATGTCGACGTTTGAAACGTAGATATCGAGCAGCCCATCGCCGTCGACGTCGGCCATCGTGACCCCTTTACTCCAGTCCGATGATCCGGCAACGCCGGCTGCTTCGGTGACATCTTCGAATCGCAGGTCCCCCTGGTTCTGATAAAGGCGGTTCGGCCCCTCGCTGGCGATGAAAAAGAGGTCGGGAAGCCCATCGCCGTTCACGTCGCCCGCCGCCACGCCGCCGCCGTCGTAGAAATAAGGGTAGCTCAGGATATTGAACAGGCTATCTCCGTCGACTCGATTCTCGAAGTCGATTCCGGTGCGGTCAACGTCGAGAATGACGAACAGGGGCGGGGAGTCCGAAGGGCGACAGGCCGACGCCAGGCTGCAGAGGGCGAGTCCCGCGGCCATCATTCGAAGGCGCACTCTCGGCCGGCAAGCAGTAAGACCGAACTTCTTCGTGATCATGTTGGACGCTGTGGCCAATACACCAATCTACGGGTCGGCCCTCTCGCGGACTCTGGAGATCCGGTCCTACAGGTGTCAGGGTTTCGCTTACACGAATCGAATCGAATTCGCTACATGGTCGGCAGACAGGCGGTAATACTGTACGGGCGCCCGATACGAGATCGTGCTTTGATGATGCCCGATGCCGACGTATTGGCACCGTTTCACTCAGCAACGAACAAGCACCATGGAACCTACGAGTGGTCGGTCGAGAGCCCGAGAATGGAAACATCTGTTGCTAATCGTCACGTCAGCGCTGCTGGTATTTGAAACCCTGACAGGTCTGTCAATCTGGCTGTTGGGCTTCAGCGTGTCAAACCAGGTCATGGTACTCGTTCACACGGCGTTCGGGATAATGCTGGTCATTCCGCTCGCCTGGTACTCAATCCGACACTGGCTGAATTACCGGACGACGCTGGCGAGCCATGTCAAGCTCACGGGGTATCTGTCGCTCGTGTCGATTGCACTTGCGGCCATCTCCGGACTTGTTCTGACCTGGCAGGCCGCTTTCGGCACGCGCATCAGCTACACGTGGGACTTTCTGCACATCGTGGCTACGATAGCGCTGATCGTTACCTGTCTGCCCCATGTCGTGGCGGCTGCGCTGCGCGTCATGCGAGCGCCCAGCAAGGAGGTCGTCGCACCGGTACGGGGTGCCATCGGGAGGTTTGCATACGGGACGACCCTGGCGACGGCCCTGCTCTTTGTTCCGGTCGTGGTCGGGCTGCTGCTCTACGAGGGCCCGGAGCTGAACAACTCGTTCCCCGAGGACTACAGCTACGTGTACGGTGAGGATCGACCCTTCGCACCGAGTCTCGCGCGAACGGCGACCGGAGGAGCGTTCGACTCGCGGACGCTGGGAGGCTCTCAGTCGTGCGGTCAGAGCGGCTGCCACGAAGAGGTCGCGAAGGAGTGGTCGGTGAGTGCCCACAGGTGGTCGGCAATGGACCCGGCCTTCCGAGCGGTGCAGGGCATAATGGGAGAGCAGAACGGGCCGGAGTCGACGCGATACTGCGGCGGGTGCCACGACCCGATATCGCTGTTCTCTGGTACGAAGAACCTGTTCGCAGAGGACCTGACGAACCAGATCGGGTACGACGAAGGCGTTTCCTGCATCGTGTGCCACGCTATCAAAGAGACGGACGTACAGGGTAACGCCAATTACGTGATCACGCAGCCGGAGCGCTACCTGTTTGAGCTGGCCGAGGGGAAGCCGGCCCAGTGGACGAGCAACTTCCTGATTCGCGCCTATCCGGCCCAGCACATCGAGTCGTTGCAGCACAAGCTCTTCAAGAGCCCTGAGTTCTGCGCGGCGTGCCACAAGCAGTTTATCGACGAGGAGATCAACAACGTTGGCTGGGTGCAGCTGCAGAATCAGTACGACAACTGGCGCAAGAGCAGATGGAATCATCCCGGAGATCCGACGAAGACCATCGAGTGTCGGGAGTGCCACATGCCGCTCGTCGACTCGGCAGACCCTGCAAGCGGCGACGATCTCGACTACAACCGGACGAAGAATGACGGCCGGCACCGAAGCCATCGTTTTCTGGGCGCCAACCAGTTTATGCCGGTACACCTGGACCTCCCCGGGGGAGAGGAGCAGGTCGAGCTGACGGAGAGGTGGCTTAGAGGTGAGATCGAGATTCCGGAGATCGCCTCGAAATGGAAAGACGGTGTGGCCGTCCCCATAACTCTCACGATTCCGGAGGCGGTCAGGCCCGGTGAGGAGGTTCCGATCGAGGTTCACATCACCAACAACAAGCTGGGCCATGATTTTCCGACCGGCCCTCTGGATATCATCCAGGCCTGGGTCGAGGTGACGGTGACGGACGACGCCGGGCAGGTGGTGTTCTCGACGGGTCACCGGAACGAAGAGTTCTTCATCGATCCGGGCACCTTCATGTTCAAGGCCGAGCCCGTCGACCAGTACGGCAATCTGATCGATCGTCACAATCTCTGGGAGATGGTGGGCGTCAGGTATCGGCGCGCCCTCTTTCCGGGATTTTCCGACCGCGCCTCGTACACATTCTATTGCCCTGCAACGCTGACCAAGGATGTCGAACCTTTGCCGGATGCTTCGGCGTTCAGGATGATGGCGCCGGGTGGCACCGGACGGCTGCACGTGAAAGCACGGTTGATGTACCGGAAGGTGGATCAGTATCTTCTCAACGTTCTGTTTGGCGAAGATTCCGGGCTCACGTCGCCTGTGTCGTCCCTGTCCGAAGACGAGGGAGTGATCACGGTTCAGAGTTAATCCGCGATGTTTGACGGCCTGCCGCGACGCAAGAGGGGTATGGCGATCACCGCGGTGCTGACGGCCCTGTTTGTCGTTGCAACTCTCTCCGTGCTGATCTGGCGCCAGTCGAACAGAGCGGTGTACATTCCCGGCGAGCCGATCGAGGGCGTAACCTCGAGCCTCGACCGACGACTTCCTGCCGGCGTGTTCGTGCCCGCGTTCGTAGACGCGACAGCCCTCGCAGGCGTTACCTTCGATCATTTTCCTGCTACGAGAACAAGCCAGCTTCCGGAGGACATGGGCTCCGGCGTGTCCTGGGGGGACTACGACGGCGACGGCTGGGACGACCTATACTTCGCGAATCTTGGCCGTGCGTTGACCGCGGAGTCAGAAGACCACCAGGGGTCCGGAGGTCGAAATGCACTCTTCCGCAACACCCGCGACGGCAGGTTCACAGACGTGAGCGCTGAGGCGGGCGTCGACTGGCAGTGTTGGTGCTCCGGTTCGGCGTGGGGCGACTTCGATAACGACGGGCATCTCGACCTCTTCGTGACGGCCTTTGGCCGGAACAGGCTGTATCGGAACCGGGGCGAGGGCCGCTTTGAGGACGTTACGGGAGCCGCTGGCGTGGGCGATATCGACGGGTTTTGGGCGGGAGCGACGTGGGCGGACTACGATCGGGACGGATGGCTCGACCTGTACGTCACCGGCTACGTCAGGTACACGCCGGGCCTGGGGAGAGAGGCGACGATGCAGTACGACGTGGAGTCGCCCGCGAGCATCAACCCGTCGGCCTTTCCGCCGGAACGGAACCTCCTCTATCGCAACAACGGAGACGGATCCTTTGCAGAGGTGGCTCAGGAGGCGGGTGTCGACAACCGCGACGGACGGAGCCTTTCGGCTGCGTGGGCCGACTTCGACGCGGACGGGTGGCCCGATCTGTACGTTGCCAACGACGTGTCGGACAACGCATTATATGTCAACCGCGGAGACGGGACCTTCGAGGACATCAGCCACCTCGCACTTGTGGCGGACTATCGCGGGGCGATGGGCCTGGCGGTGGGAGACTGGGACGCCGACCGCGATCTCGATCTGTTCGTGACCCACTGGATTGCGCAGGAGAACGCGTTATACAGCAATCGGCTCGCCGATGCAGAGCCGGCGTCCGGCAGTGGTCAACCGAACATCGGCCCCCTAAGGTTCATCGATGTGGCTGACCGGTACGGACTGGGCCAGATTGCTCTCGACTTCGTGGGCTGGGGGACGTTTTTCTTTGACTTCGACAACGACGGTCGCGAGGATCTCTTCGTAGCGAACGGGAGCACACTCCAGGCTCGGGACGACCCCTCCAGACTCGTCCCTATGAAGAACATGCTTTTCTGGAACGGAGGCCCGGGGGACGGCTTCTTCGATGTGTCTGGGTTCGCAGGAGAAGTTTTTGACCTGCCGCGTGTAGGCCGTGGTGCGGCTTACTCGGACTACGACCGGGACGGAGATCTGGACGTGGCGGTCGTGGTCCACGGCGGTCGGGCGCTGCTCCTGCGAAATGATGGTCATCCGTCGAATCATTGGCTCGGTGTTCGGCTCGTCGGCACGCGGAGCAACACGAGTGGTATCGGGTCGCGAGTGCGTGTGAAGGCCGGAGACCTTGAGGCGATCCAGGAGGTTGGCTCGCAGCCGTCCTACATGTCCCAGAACGCGATCACGCCGCACTTCGGGCTGGGCCCGGAGACGGTCGTCGACACGGTCGAGGTCCGGTGGCCGAGCGGGCTCGTCTCCCAACGCACCGGCGTGCCGGCCGATCAGATTCTGACGATCAATGAAGGAGAGTAGAGCAAGCATGGTGGCTGCCGCCGCGGCAGCGCTGGTACTGGGCCTTGTTGCCCTGGGCTGCACGTCGGATGCCCCCGAGACCGACAGCCCGGAAGCCGCCGACCATCCGGAGCGGAGGAGAACGACGGCATTCTGGGAGGTGTACCGATCGGCGACGCGGATGCGGTTGGCGAGGGATTTTGGCGGGGCTCGATCCGGTTATGAGGAGGCTCTCGTCCATCGTCCTGAACACGAGGACTCGTGGTACTACCTCGGGAACGTTGCTGTCGAATTGGGCGAATGGGAGGTTGCCGAGCAGAGCTGGCTGAATCTCACCTCGATCAATCCGAGCAGCTCGCGCGGATTCTCACAGCTGGGACATCTTTACCTCTGCCGCCCGTCTATTCCGTTGTTCGACGTCTCACGAGCCGAGGCGGCCTTCCGAGAGTCGCTTCGTCTGAATCGAGAGGAGACCGGTCCCCTGCTGCGACTCGGCGAGGTGTTCTTGCTATCGGGCCGAATCGATTCGGCCGCCGTCTTTTTCGACGCGGTACTGGGTTCCGATCCGGGAAATTCCGAGGCTGCTGTTATGCGCTCGTACGTCGAGTGGCGACGTGGACGTCGAGAAGCCGCCGCGGCCCGGTTAATGGCCTTCGACGGGTCGGTCAACGATCCTTTACCCGACCAGCCGATGGGCGAAGGTGATACTCGGTCGGGAGCGGGCCCGATGCTCGCGCCGGGGGCCGGGTGCCAGCTTTTCGAGCCCTTCCAACGCCTACTCGATCAGGGCAACGTTGAGCCGGGCGAGGCGCACGCGCACCTCCGCCGGATGGATGATCGACTGACGGCCGTCCGAAGGGGCAAAGTGGTGCAGGTCAACTAGTCCGATCTGCGAAGGGCCTTCACGTAGTAGTCCGTGGACACATAGCGGGTGTGGTATCTCGCCCAGTCTTCGGGGTTGGCGCGATAAGCCGGGTTGTCCGCTAACTCGATCAAGGGCGCCGTGTAATCACTGGTGCCATGTTCAGGAAGCGGTGTCACGGTCTTTGAGTAAGCGGTGTTGTAGTCGCCGTCTTTCACCCATCCGTCTCCTACCAGAACGAAGTCACGCACCCACCCTTCCGCCGGCGGCGGCAGGGCCTCGAATGTGAGGGCCAGCTCGTCGCCCGCGTTCATGATCACGTAGCGGTCGTCGACGGCATCAAGAAGTTCACGCACGTCGCCGAACCGGGTATAAAAGCCGACCAGGTCGCGCCACATAGGGCCGGTCGACGCCAGTGAATCATAAAGAGGCGTTTCCGGGAGAGAACGGCTGAGGCCCATGACCTTCGAAAACCCGCGATACCGTAGGTCGGCTCCTGTCGTCCTCATCTCAACAGCGCTGACCTCGGTATTCCCTAGCGCCTCTGCCCAGAAGAAGGAGTCCCAGTAAATCTCGAGGTTCGTCGCCAGCCTGACTTTTCGGGAAGCGCGGTTGTCGAAGATCCCTGAGAGATCTATCAGCATCGTTTTGGATTTTCCGGACGGAAAGCCGAGGTCCTTATGTACGGTGCTCCACGTACCATCGTCGTTTTGCACGTCGACGCGAACGCCCTTCGGCAGCGGATGGTCGCCCTGGCCGATAGCGACGTTGATGGACGAGTCCGTCGGCCAGATCCACCCCGCCGCCACGAGCCACACCGGTAGGCCGTCGGGTATATCTTGTAGATCAAGCTCAACGTAGTGATCGAGTGCACGGCCGAGGTGTGTGTAACGTCCAAACGTGTCGAGGTATCGGCCGTCGTTGTTCTTGACCAGATACGTGACGTCCAGACCGGTGTCGTCCCATGCACCCGCCACCGCCCTCAGCTCGCCGGTGACGTGCACGGCCAGCTCGTCCGGCGGAAAGACGAAGGCCTCGTTGATGAAGATTTCGGTGCCGTCCGGGTGATCTATCGCTCGCAGCTTAATGAGATCGAAAAAGTGAGTTTCCCAGAGTTCGGCCGTAATCCGAATGTCATATTCGCCGTCCCGTTGTGCGAGCTCGTTACCTTCAATCTTGATCCAGTCTTCGGTGGTCGCGATTCCCGCCGTTTCGACCGCGTTGATTCTCAGGCCGAGGGGGGACCGCCAGATGAAGTCGGTCAAGAACTCCATCCCTTCGCCGTCGAACGCGAAGACCCACGGACAGGAGCCCTTGAGCGACTCGCGTGTGAGGAGCATCTGGTCAGATTCGAGGTCAAAAAGTGCCTGTGACGTTCCGTTCGGCCAGATAATCCGCGCTACGTCGACGAGGCCTCGATCACCGATTCCGAAATGCACCAGGGGGCTCGCGATGGAGCGTCGTTGATATCGAAGCCCACTTCGAATCTCGATTTCCCCACCGATCCCGAACGAGTTGTTGCGGCGGTCGCCGAGCGAGTCCGCCGCTCTCGTGAGGAAACTTCGCGAGAGGTAATCCACCCGCGACTGGTTGACGAGGTGCAGTGCGGCGCCCGCCGAATCGGTGGCGATGAGGTTGAGTCGGCCGTTGGCGTAAAGATCAGCCGCTTCGAAAACGTGGAGGTCATCGAATGCCGTGAGCTCTAAAATCTGCCTGTCCGAGTCCTGCAGCCAGATGGCCGAACGATTCCCGATCGAGACAATCAGATCCAGGGCTCCGTTGTTGTCGAGGTCTGACGCCCTGATGGTCCATCGGCCCTGTGGTGCCGCCGGAAGACGACTTTGGTCGATTTGCAGCAGCGCACGATCGTGGATAGTGCCGCTGTGCCATGACCGGGTCCTGACGGTCAGTGACTTGTCGAGCGTCAGCAGGTCAAACGAGCCGTCTCCGTCAAAGTCCGCGGCATGGATTGCACGTACGTCCTTCGTCAACAGCTCGTGTCGCAAGTCACCTGAGCGCTCGTTGCGAAAGAGGTGGACCGCTCCGGTTCGATCCAGCATTGCCGCGTCCGGATCCCCGTCGTCGTCCAGATCCGTCCACGTCAACTGGCGGATTCCTTTCGCCGCATCGAAAACGGGGACCACCGTGAACGTGCCATCGCCATTGTTCTGCAGGAGGCGGGGCGGACCGGCCTGGGTCGAGAGAAGCAGGTCCATGTCGCCCTCCAGGTCAAAATCGAGCGCCCAGACACCCGCGTACGGGTCAGCGGCGACCGATCGGGTGAGACCCACGGCTTCCGTCCGGTCGGAGAACTCCCCGGAAGCCTCCTGGCGGTATACCCTGAGGCCGCCTGGGCCGGCCACGGCCAGGTCCATGCGGAAGTCGTAGTCGTAGTCAAAGAAGGCTGCGGGAGCATCGGGAAAGGGGCCAGCCGCGCCACCGGGAAACGGCAGAACAATGTCCGGTTCAAGTCGAATGGTCGTCCGATTGGCCGCCGCGCTGACGAGAGGTCCTTCGTCGCTCAGGAAGACCGATCCGAGCCACTCGAAAGCAGACCGGTCGGGCGTGAGGTTCACTCGTGCGAATACCAGCGTCGTCTCAGCCGGAGACGGGTCCCCGGATGGCGTTGGGAGGGCGATGAACTCGGTCATGACGAGGCCGGGGTCAAGCGGGTCGATCTCAAGCTCGGCCAGGCTCCGGCGGTGAGCCTCGATTCCGACCGCCCGATTCCCGAACTGGAGGATCGAGCTTACGAGGGACGGAGTGTCGTCCCCGAATCGTTCGGCGGCCAACGACCCAAGATTCGCGCGCGTGGCGGCCGGCCACAAGCTCGCGTAGACCCGAAGGCTGTCAAGCCACTGTGAGTAGCCGGCCTTGTCGCCCGCCTCGGCCGCCGATCTCATCAGCTCCAGTAGGACGGCCGTATTTCCGGGCCTGGCGTCCCAGATGCTGAGCAAAAGGGCGGCCGGGTTCAGGCCTGTCAGGTCCTCACCCAGGTATCGGGCTTCCCCGGCAAGAGCAAAGAGTGCCCGGACGTTGGTGGAGTCCGCTTCCACGGCGGCGCGCATGAACTCGATCGCATTGAGCGTGTTGCCCATACGTCTTTCAACGACGCCCGACAACAGCAACACCTGACTGCTCTCGATCCCCGTTTCGCGGGCCCGACTAAGGTACGAAGACGCCGCCTCGAGATCGCTCCGCCGAAGCGAAAGGACAGCCAGGTTGTACCAGATTGCCGGTTCGCCGGAAGCCAGGGCACCCGCACGCAGCAAACGTTCGGCCGCACCCTGCTCCTGGTTGGTCTGAATCCTTGCTGCGGCGCTGTAGAAGTCTCTGACCGTCTCGCGGTAGGCTTCAGACTGCACGTCTGGCAAGCCACCGCGTGGTCCGCACGACATCAACCCGATCAGCGAGGCGATGGCGGCGGCTGAGAGTAGAGGAAGGGGAAGGACCGGCCGGCCGTCAGGCTGCGCCGGCGAGCTGTGGACGGCGATTTGCGATTTCATATCGGTGAAGGGCGAGAGGAAGCCTGCTGGCCAACTTGCGTGATTCACAACGCGCGGATGGGCAAGGCGCGTCATTCGGTATTAGGGCCGCTGATTCATTCGTGCCCGACAAGGGCTCGAGGGCCATTCTGGTCTCGCAGCACCTAGCCGGCGGGAATGGTTCGAAACTAACTTACGGCATGGTGTCAATGTGCGCCGGGGGAAGATCAGGAGTCAGGCAAAACTCGGGGTTTTCCCCACAGAAATCGAATGTGCCCGAACCGAGGTTTAGCCGGCAACATACCGGAGCCACATCACGGCGATGAGTCAAACAACAGGACAGGATATGTCTCAAGCCCCTCAGCAATCATCTACCGTTGGTCCACTGCGTCTCGCGTTTTTTCTGGCGCTCCTGATAAATGTCGGATCACCGAGCCAGTCTTCCGGACAGCTAGCAACCGTCGGAGGAGGCGTACTCGTCACGGAGCGGTCGACGGACGTTGTGGCGGAGCTCCACGGGGAGACGCCACCAATAGCCGAGGCACGCGGCTACGTGACCCTGTCATGGACCGACGCAAGCCTGGCGCCGACGGTCATCTCGGCTGTTGAACGGCCCGTTCTCCACGTAGGCCGCGCCTTCGTAGGTATGGGTGCGGGGTTGCTCTGGCTGGACGCGAACGACTATCGACCGTACCCTATGATTGTCAGCTCCACGGTGATTCCGCTGCCTGTGCCGAGGACATCATTCGTAATGATCGCGTCGGCCCTGCCGTTCGAGGACTTCGACTGGTCGATCGTATTCAAGGTCGGTGTTACGGTTGTGTTCGTCCGCTAGACGTGACACGAGTGAGCAGGTAATTTTTGAGGTGCATTGGCCGTTTGCGCCGTATAGTGGTAGGGGCCAAGCACGGGACCGGAAGATGGATACGACAATGATGAGCGCGGACGAGACGATGAGCGCCCGCCGGCTGATCGAGTCGTTCGCAACCACGCCGAACCGATTCGAAGTGTACACCGCGCTCCAGCGTCGGGGCAGGGGTGCCCTCGCCGCGGTTCGGGAAGGCCTCAGGCATCCCGACTGGCACGTGCGGCACTGGTGCGCGATCTACCTTGACCGGAATGGGGATGCTGAGTCGATCGGCGACCTTCTGCCGCTTCTTCACGATCCGGTTGCGAAGGTCCGGCTCTGGGCGGTCCACACGATCTCCTGCCAGCACTGCAAGGACTTCGAATGCCCGTACGACCTGGTCGAGCTGCTCAGCGAGCGGATAGAGAACGACGAGAGCCTGCGCGTCCGGAAGATGGCGGTAACGATGCTGGCGGAGATGGATCCGGATCCGCGGATTGCTCCGATCCTTCGGGACGTTCTGGAGCGCGAGACCGACCGGCGAATCCTGCTGCATGCGAACCGTGGTCTGCAGCATCAGAACGAAACGTGATGCCGCTGTGCCGGGTGGACCGGCCCGGTCTCGCTTTCGATTTAGTACCTTCCCGATTCGTCACCGCCAAAAACCTTCCCCGCCGCTATGAAAGGCCCCATGTCTTCGCTTCAGTGCGTCTTCGCCGCACTTACGCTCGCCATTGTCTTGGCGCCCACGTCATCTGCACAGACCTCACCGGTCGGGACTGCTTCGGCGCCGGGTTTGGAGGAGTATCTGCCGTTGGCGACGGCGAGCTGTTCGTCGGTTCGGCACCGATC
>JBFGEP010000045.1:0-10940 GCA_041580055.1 Rhodothermales bacterium
AGCCAGTCGGCGACAAAGATGTTCGTGTCTCTCGACTCCGCGCGGTCCACGCGGCGGTTCGAGGCGAAGGCCAGCTTCGTTCCGTCCGGTGAGAACATCGGGAAGGCGTCGAAGGTGCCCGAGTGCGTGATCTGCGACATCCCGGTCCCGTCCAACTCGATCATGAAGATGTCGAACAGGCGACCGCCCTGCCCCATCGAATGATGATTGGACGTAAAGAGGATCCGTTCGCCCGAGGGATGAAAGAAGGGCGCCCAGTTCGCACCCGGCAGGTCGGTGATCTGGCGAGCGTCCGACCCGTCCGCGTTGGCGACGAACAGGTTCAGGCTCGACGGCTCGACAAGGCCGTCGGCGAGCAGGCGCTTGTACACTTCCGCGTCGTCGCCCTCGGGCCGGTTGGCCCGCCAGACGATCATCTTTGAGTCGGGCGAGAAGAACGCTCCGCCGTCGTAGCCCAGCCCGTCCGTAAGCTGCAGCAGGTCGCCCGATTCCAGCTCGTAGCGCCAGAGATCGAGGTCGCCCGAGCGCAGTGACGTGAAGATGATGTACTTGCCGTCCGGCGAGACGGTCGCCTCGGCGTCGTAGCCCTCTCCGCCGATCAGCAGCTCCGGATTGGATCCGTCGGCGCCGGCGACATAGATGTCATAGGAGTCGTAGATAGGCCACACGTAACGGCCCTGCGCGAACATCGGTGCCTCCGGGCACTGTGGAGCCGCAGCGTGTGTGGAGCCGTAGATCACCCGGCCGTCCGGAAGAAAGTAGGAGCACGTCGTGCGGCCGAGCCCCGTCGATGCGAGTTGGTACCGCGTGCCGGGCGCGATGTCCGACCCGTCCGCGTTCATCACGAAGATCTGGTCGCAGCCCTGCGAGTGGAGCCCGGAATAGTCGCTCTGAAAGATGAGTCTCGTATTGTCGTAGCTCCAGTAGGCTTCGGCGTTGTTTCCGCCGAAGGTCAGCTGCCGGATGTTGCGCAGGTGCACTTCGCCCGCGAAGCGCAGGGAGTCCGCCGCCGGATCGTAGGCCCCGGCGGGGGCTCCACCTCCGGCGCATCCCAGCAGGCTCATGCTTAAAGATGCGGTGAACAAGAATCCGAAAACTCGAGACAGGGTAGACATATCGACCTGGGCTTGGTTGAAATCGCGGCCCGGGAGCCGGGGGTTTCCCCGGAGCGCAACAAGGTGGCTCGCCGAGCGACTCAGGAACGAAAACTATTCAGGTCATGGCATACGACGTGCAGAATTTCAAAGAAGACGTTTTGGACGCGAGTCACAAAACGCCGGTGGTCGTGGACTTCTGGGCGCCCTGGTGCGGTCCGTGTCAGGTACTCGGCCCGGTGCTCGAGCAACTCGCGGGAGAGAGCGGCGGACGATGGAAGCTGGCCAAAGTCAACACGGACGAGAACCAGGAGCTCTCGATGCGATACGGGATCCGCGGCATTCCGGCGGTCAAGCTGTTCGTAGACGGAGAGGTCGCGGACGAGTTCACCGGCGCGCTTCCGCGGCACGCCGTCGAGCAATGGCTTGAGCGAGCGATTCCGACGGGCGGCAAAAAGCGGGTGGACGAAGCGCGGGAAGCCCTTGCCGACGGCCGGGTGCGCAAGGCGCGCAAGCTGCTTCAGTCGGCGCTGGAGGAGGATCCGTCGGACGCTGCCGCGGCTGTGATGCTGGCCCAGATGCAGGTGTTCGACGACCCCGAGGATGCGCTCGAAAAGCTCTCCGGTGTCGACATCTCGGAGCCCGGCCTTGCGCAGGTCGCCGAAGGCGTGCAGACGGTAGGCCGCCTCCTTGCGATGAACGGCGACCCGGGCGAGCTGCCGGACGGGCCCGGACGCGAGGACTATGCTCGAGGCATCAAGGCGCTGCGGAAGCACGACTTCGACAGCGCGCTCGACGCCTTCATCTCCGTCATCATTAAGGACCGCTACTTCGACGACGACGGTGCGAGAAAGGCGTGCCTCGCGATCTTCGCAATGCTCGGAGAGGAGCACGACGTGACGCGCGCGCACCGGCGCCACTTCAATATGGCCCTTTACTAGGGGTACGCGTCGCGCTACGTAATCGCGCCTCCGCAGCCGCTGCCGCAGCCGGCCGTGCAGCCGTAGCAGTGGCGGTGCGTGCTGATCTCGTGCCGTAGCCACGCGGCCAGGTCAAAATCCCGGACGTGGGCGCGCGCCGAGCCGTTCAGACGCATGTGCATATCCAGCTGCTGGTTGAAGTCGCAGTCGTAGAGATGTCCGTCCCAACCGACGGACAGAGTGTTCCGGCACATCAGGCCGGCAATGTTCGCCGGGTTGAAGGCGTTGACGAGCCTCTGCATGTACTCCTCCAGCAGTCCCTTCGCGAGGAGCCATTCGAGGTAGCGCGACATCGGCATGTTGTTCAGTGCGAGCAGCCGGTCGAAGTGGACTCCGTGGTTGTGCGCCAGCGCCGCCTTCCACTCCTCTTCGAGTGATGCCTGGTTGCCGGCGAGGAACGCGCCGACGGGATTCGTGACCAGCGTCAGTCGGCGCTCCTCGTGGCCCAGGCCGTAGCCCGCCTCGTTAAGCGCACGGAGCGCGCGGATCGATTTCTCGTATGCGCCTTCTCCGCGCTGCGCGTCCGTGCCCAGACGTCGGTAGTGCGGCAGCGAGCAGACCACTTCGACGCCCCGCTCGGCGAACCACTGCGGCAGGTGCTGAAATCGCCGCACCGTCAGGATCGTCAGGTTGCAGCGATCCATGACGCGTATCCCGCGGCCCACCACCTTGTCGACCAGGTACTCGAAATTCGGATTCAACTCGGGCGCCCCGCCGGTCAGATCAACCAGGTCCGGCTCGCTGATATCGATCGCACGAAGGCACTCGTCGACCGTCTCGCGATCCATGTTCTCGTCGAGGCGATCCGGCCCCGAGTCCACGTGGCAGTGCCGGCACGTCATATTGCAGAGCTTGCCGAGGTTGATCTGGAACACCTCGAGGTGGGACGGCCCGAACGTGTCCCATCCGGCGCCCCGAACGTCGGCAAGGAAGTCGCCGGACAGAGGGGATCCGTTTCGAACGTCTACTGCATCGAGCTCGGCGAGCTGCTCGGCCGGCGAGGCCAGCGGCGATCGGCGATAGTGGAGACTTGTGGTCGTGCGCGGTCCCTCCACATCCACCATGGCGCCGTCACCGCCGACGATGATGTCGAGCGGAAGAAAAGTGGATTCCGGATGCGTGTCCGAATTCTGCGCCATTCGCTCTGACTCCGCCTACATCGCGAGTTTATTCGTTTGCTCCAGCATCTGAATGCCATGCACGAGCGAGGCACCCCCGCGGATCGCGGTCGCGACGTGAACCGCCTCCGTCATCTGCTCAAGGTCGGAACCCTTTTCCAGGCAATCCGAGGTGTAGGCGTCGATGCAGTACGGGCACTGTATCGTGTGCGCGACGGCGAGCGCGATGAGAGACTTTTCGCGCGCTGACAGCGCCCCGTCCTCGAACACCTTTCCGTAGTAATTGAAGAACGCGTCGGCGAGCTCCTGCCCACCCTCTGCGATCGTAGAAAACTTCGGCAGGTGCTCCGGCTTGTAGTATGTGTCCATCGAAGTGTTTTCGTTACGTCCTGTGGGTGCGTCGACGGGCGACATGCATTAGATCCCAACGAAGGACCGGCGTTACGGGTCCGGTCACGCCGCGCTAACCCGCTCCTGGTCGCGGTACTGAAGCTCGTAGAGCTTCCGATACAGACCCTCAATAGAGATCAGGTGCTGATGGGTTCCCCGCTCGCGGATTTCGCCGCGGTGCATCACGAGGATCTGGTCCGCATGCTGGATCGTCGAGAGCCGGTGCGCAATGGCGATGGAGGTTCGTCCACTCATGAGCACCTCCAGCGCCGACTGTATCGCCTCCTCCGTCTCCGTGTCGACGCTCGACGTGGCCTCGTCGAGGACCAGGATGGCCGGATTGTAGACGAGCGCGCGTGCAAACGAGAGCATTTGCCGCTGTCCGTGCGAAAGGGACATGCCTCTCTCCTTCACCTCCTGGTCGAGTCCCCCGGGGAGCCGGTTTACAAAAACGTCCGCTCCGATCAGCGACATAGCCTGTTCGACGACCTCCTCGGTCACGGCCGGATCGTCGAGCGTGATGTTGTCTCGTACCGATCCGGAGAACAGAAAGACGTCCTGCAGCACGAGGCCGATCTTTCTTCGCAGGTCGGACAGCTCGAGGCTTCGGATATCCACCCCGTCGATCGTAATGGCGCCCTTCTGGATTTCGTAGAAGCGCAGTAGAAGGCTGATGATGGTCGTTTTCCCGGCGCCCGTCGCGCCAACGATCGCCGTGCTGGTACCGGGCTCGACTGTGAACGATGCGTCCTTCAGCACCCAGTTCGGCTCTACATCCCCGCCGATTTCGCGATCGTATGTAAACCACACGTTGCGAAACTCGATGTGACCTCTGAAGTGGTCGATCCGTGCCGGCTCGGCAGGCTCCGGCAGCGATTCATCGGTGTCGAGTAGCCCGAAGATCCTCTCCGCTCCCGCCATCGCGCTCTGCAGCGTGTTGAACTGGTCGGAGAGATTCCGGATGGGCTCGAAGAATTGCCGGGCGTACTGGATAAACGCGATGAGCACACCGAGTGTGAGCGCGCCGCCCATGGCCCTCGCGCCACCCACCCAGATCACGAGTCCGAGTGCGGTGGAGCCAACGATGTCGATAGCGGGCCAGAAGAGCGCGAAGTAGAAGATGGTCTTGATCTGCGCGGCCCGGTGGTCGTCGTTGATGCCCTCGAATCGTCTGGCCTCTTCGCGCTCCCGGTTGAACAGCTGCACGATGCTCATGCCACTTACGTGCTCCTGGACGAACGAGTTCAGGCGCGCCACTTGTTTGCGCGTCTCGCGATACTGCTCACGCACGACGCTCCGAAACCAGAACGTGACACGGATCATCAGCGGCAGCACCGCCAGCGTCACGAGCGCGAGCACCCAGTTCAGCGAGAACATGAAGTATGCGATGAAGATCAGCCGGAACAGATCACCCATGATGGTGACGATGCCGGCCGAGAGCACGTCGCTCAGTGACTCGATGTCGCTCGTGACCCGCGTGATCAATCGCCCCACGGGGTTGCGGTCGAAGAACGACAGCGACTGCCGCTGGATGTGCCGGAAAAGCTTCGTCCGAAGGTCGAAGATGGCCTGTTGGCCGATCCACTGCGTCAGGTAGGCATTAACAAATGACAGAATGCCTTCGCCGAAGAGCACGAGGAAGAGCAGGAAGATGACTCCCCTCAGGCCCTCCAGGTCGCCCACGACTATGTGGGAGTCGATAGCGACCTGTACGAGCTTCGGCCGGAGCGGACCGAGAAAGGCGGCCGTCATGACGGTCACGAAGGCGACCAGTACCCACGTGCGGTACGGCAGCAGGTACGTCACGATGCGCCGCAGCAGGCGACCGTCGACGGCGGGGGTTTTAGACTCTATGTCCTTTCCGTTCTTGCTCACCGGTCCTCGACCCCAACCTCGGATGCCTGAAGGGCGTACCGTCGGAGCTCCTCCGCGGCCTCGGTCGCCGGAAAAACCTCTCGTGCTTCTTCGACCAGCGCCGCCGCATCCGAATAGCGCGCGCTGAAGTGCGACAACAGCAGTCGTCGTGCGGGTGCGGCCCGCGCCATCGCCGCCGCCTCGACGGTGGTCGAGTGACCGGTCTCGCGGGCGCGGTCGGCCATCTCGGCCGAGAAGGTGGCCTCGTGATACAGGATGTCGGCGTTTTTTGCGAGATCAGTCACCCCCGCGCACGGCCGCGTGTCGCCTGCATAGGCGAAGATGCCGCCGGGCGTCGCCGGACCGACCACTTCGGACGGCTGCACCGTTTCGCCCGACTCACTCCTGACGGCCGTCCCGGATTTGAGAGCCCTGAAGTCCTCAAACCGGTGGACGCCGAGGGACCGGGCGTGATCGACGTCGAGCGAGCCGGGCGTCGGGCTCTCCTCGTAACGATAGCCGAACGAGGGGACTCCGTGATCCACGGATCGTGCAAACACCCGGTAGCCTGCTGCCTCGAACACCGGGATCCTTTTCTCGTCATCGTGCAGCTCGACGAAACGTACGACGAAAGACAGGTCGTCGCCGGCCAGGCCCGGCATGGCCTCCACCATCTCCCGAATACCCGCCGGGCCCGCGATCGCGACACCTTCCTCGCGGCGAAGCAGAGACATTGTAGAAAGCAGTCCGAACAGGCCGAACAGGTGATCGCCGTGGAGGTGCGTGATGAACACCGCCTTGATCTTCGAGAACCGGATCCGTGCTTCGAGGAGTCGAGCTTGCGTGCCCTCCCCGCAGTCGAAAAGCATCGCGGACTCCTGCCGGACGAGCGCGACGGCCGAGAAGCTCCGGCCCGGTACGGGGACAGCGGAGCCGGTGCCCAGCGGAACGATTTCGGTCGGGTTCATGCGTCAGGCCATCGATTCGATCTCGTCCTCGAGCAGCTGCTTGCGGTGCAGGCTTGCATACAGGCCGTCGATCTCGAGCAGCTGCCGGTGCGTACCCCTCTCGGAAATGCGACCCTCGTCCAGAACCACGATCTGATCCGCGTCCTGCACTGCCGACACGCGATGGCTGACGATCACGATCGTCCGCCGGCCGTAGTGGCGCCGCAGGTGCCGGAGTATCCGCCGCTCCGTCTCCGTGTCAACAGCCGAAAGTGCATCGTCGAGAATCAGGATCCTCGGCTCCCGGATGAGCGCGCGGGCGATCGACGTCCTTTGCTTCTGACCGCCCGACAGCGTGATGCCGCGCTCGCCGACGAACGTCTCGAAGCCGTCCCGCAGGTCCTGGATATTCTCGAGGAGCTCGGCCTCGTTTGCGACCTCCTCGATGAGGTCGACGGCCGCATCCATAGTGCCGAACGAAATGTTCGAAGAGATCGTGTCGCTGAACAGGAATACGTCCTGCGGAACGTAGCCGATGCTGCCGCGGAGCACCTCGAGTGGAACGGTGCGAATGTCTCGGCCGTCGACGAGCACCCGCCCGCCGGAGGGCTCGAGCAGCCGCGGGATCAGCTCCACGAGCGTGCTCTTCCCCGTGCCCGTTCGCCCGACGATCGCCAGCGTCGAGCCCGCCGGCACGTCGATCGAGATCTTCTCGAGAACGGGAGCCCCGTTCTTGTAGCTGAAGTCGACGTTTTCAAATGTGATGCCGCCTTCGATCTCCCGGACGCCGACGTCGGTCTCGGCCGTGTCCGCGATCTCAGGCTGTGTGTCCAGAATCTCCCCGATCCGAGTTATCGAAGCTGACGCTCGCTGGACCATCGTAATCACAAAGCCCATCGACGCCACGGGCCAGGTCATGAGGGCGACGTAGATGATGTACTCGGCGATGTTACCGATGGTGATGACGCCTTCGGCCACCAGCCGGCCACCGACCCAGACGACGATGATGGTCGCGATCCCGACCAGCAGCAAAAAGACCGGCCGCCACGCGGCCTCGACGAGCGCCAGGTCCAGCATGCGCCCGCGGTACTTCCGGCTCTCCTCGTCGAAGAGCTCCGCTTCCGGCTCTTCGCGCGTGTAGGCCTTCAATACCCGGATGCCCGAGAGCGCCTCCTGAACGCGGCTCGTGAGCGCGGAGTACTGTTTCTGGAGCGCGTCGCTCCGTGAGTGCACCATGCGCGCGACAAGGAAGACCGAGATCGCCAGAAATGGCATCGGGATCAGCGCGAAGAGCGTCAGCCGCGGCGAGATCACGAACATCACCGCCATAGCCGTGACCACGATTACGATCGCCCGGGTCAGGTACATGATCGCGGGGCCGATGTAGCGCCTGACCTGCTCGATATCCGACGTGGCCCGCGTCATGATGTCGCCGGTCGGGTGCTCGAGGTAGAAGGACCGCGACAGTTTTTGAAGGTGCTCGTAGAGCTCGTTCCGGAGGTCGTACTCGATGTGCCGGGAGGCGACGACGACCGTCTGGCGCATCAGGAACGAAAAAACGCCGCTCATCACGCTGAGGCCCAGTACCATGAGCCCGAACAGCAGGAGCGTCATGAAGAAGGACGTGAAGAGGTACGACTGCGCCTCGGTGCCGCTGAAGACGCGATAGGTCGCCACAAACCGGGGAATGCTGTCGACGGCCTGCCGGACCACCATCGGCACCGTGATCGAGAAGCTGGCGGACACGACAGCGCACAGCAGCCCCGGGACAAACAGGTGCTTGTACTTCCAGTAGAACTTGTTCAGGCGGGCCAGCGGTCGCATCAATCAAACACTACATCATCAGGGCCGGCAATCCGATCATTCGACTCGCCAACTCACGGGAATCCCACGTGCAAGTTCCTCTTGCACGGCGGTAAGCAGCCTTCGCTGCTCCGGCCACCGCAGCCGCTCGAGCGCCTCCTCGAAATCGAACCATCCGAATTGATCGTGCTCGTGGTTGAGCACGGGCTCCGCGCAGCCGAGCTCCGCGGCGAATGCCGGGATCAGATGCACGGTGTCCGTCTCCCGTTCGTAGAAGCTGTTGACCGAGGGGACGGTCCAGAGCCGTAGGATGTTGCACGCCGTCTCCTCCGTGATCTCTCGCCGCGCGGCCTCCGATGCCGCCTCCCCTTCTCTTACCTTCCCGCCGATCATGCGCCAGTCGCCGGCGTACACGACGGCCGGATCCCGATGCAGCAGAAGATACTGTGGCGACGCGTCCTGCATCCGGTACGGGTACACATCGATGAGGTTAGAAACGATCTCGGGCACGGGCGGGTGCAACGACGATACAGATTGAATCGTAGCAATTTACTACGTTTAGCTACCTCCTACGCAGGCTTCAGCGCCGATCATGGCCGAACCGCAGACATCCTCGAGCACTTTTCTCAAGCAGCTGCAGGTTGAGAACCGAAGGCTGCGGCGTGCCGTCGAGGAGCTGTCGATTCTGAACGACCTCGCGACGGCGATCGGCGGAACGAGCGATCCGATGGAGATCATGCGGATCATCGTCAAGCGCTCGCTGAAGACGGTGCACGCCGAGCAGGGTGTGATCACGCTGGTCGACCAGAAGACGAGCGACCCCTCCAAGACCTTCATTCGGACGATGGAGAGCTCCCGCGAGCAGCAGGCAATTCATCCCGACCAGAGCGTTCTGGGCTGGATGATGACGTACCAGCGGCCGCTGGTCATCAACGACACCGCCGACGACGAGCGGTTCAAGGGCACGAGATGGGACCCGACGGTTCGCTCAATACTGTGCGTGCCGATGATCGCGCGATCGATGCTCGTCGGCACGCTTACCATTTACAACAAGAAGGACGCAGGCGGATTCACGGAGGCGGACCAGCGGCTCGTCGCGATCCTCGCCGGCCAGTCGGCGCAGGTGCTGGAGAACGCCCGCCTGCACGAGGAGGAGCAGACGCTGCAGGCGATTCAGGAAGAGCTTCTGGTAGCCAAAGAGATTCAGTCGAAGCTCCTTCCACAATTCAAGCCGGAGCTGGCCGGCTACGACGTCGCGGGCACGAGCCGGCCGTCTCAATCCGTCGGCGGAGACTTTTTCGACTTCGTCAGCCTCGAGAAGGGCCAGATGTGCTTCTGGCTCGGCGACGTAGCAGGCAAGGGACTGCCTGCGGCGCTCACGATGGCGACGATACAGGCGACGCTGCGCGGAAGCACCGCCTCGTCGCACGAGACCGCCGTCTGCTTGCGCGACGCAAACCGCTACATCTGCGCGAACACGACGCGGGGCATGTTCATCACCCTGTTCATCGGATTCCTGGACCCTCGCAAGCATCGGCTTAGGTACGGCAACGCCGGCCACAACCGGCCGATGCTGTTCCGGGAAGGGGAACCGGTACGGGGTCTCGACAACGGCGACCTGGTCCTCGGGTTTTCCGAGGAGGTGGCGTACAGCGAGTGGGAGGAGGAGCTTCGGCCCGGGGACGTTCTACTCGTCTACTCCGACGGCATCACCGAGTCGATGAGTTCGAACAGGGAGCAGTTCGGCGAGGAGCGCCTGGCGCGCACAGTGGAGGAGCACCGAAATGAGCCTGCGGAGACCATCATCGAGCGGATCGTCGGCCAGGTGGCGCTGCACGCCGGAGGCGAGCCGCAGGCCGACGACCTGACCATTGCGGTGATCAAGCGGCTGGGAGACAAGCGCTGAGAGTGGCTACACGGATGGATGTTGACTATGCGTCCCTGAACTTGTACCGTTTCGTTTGAGAGTCGCTGGCCCGCTGCGGCCTGGAGGTGGTGCTTTATGTTCATGCGCTTTGTAAGACTGGCGGTCAAGCCGGAGCTGATGGAGGACTATGTGAAGTTCTTCGAAGAGGTCGACTCGAAGGCGCTCCGCCGGATCGAAGGCTGTCTGTTCGCGGGGCTCATCCGACCCGAGCGCTCGACGGACTGCATCTCCCTGACGCTCTGGAAGAGCGCGGACCACGCGCGCCAGTACGAGGAAAGCGGGCAGTACGCGCGGCTTCTCGACCAGAACCGCCCGTTTCTGATCGACTCCTCCGAGTGGAGGGTACAGCTGGGTGACGACCTGACGCTGCAGTACGGCCCCGTGGAGAGCGAGCCGCAGGTGGACACGTTCGAGGTCACGGCGGCGTCCGACGACGATGCCCCGACGGAGGAGGAGCTCTCACACGTTTATCTGCGGCTTACCAGTATCGGAGTGCAGCCGGGCAAGGAGGACGCATTCGCCGATCTCTACACGAACACGGTGATCCCGACGCTGAAGGGCGTGGACGGATTCCGGCACGCGTTTCTGGTTGAGAGCACGCAGGTAGACAACGATGTGCTCTCGGTGACGGTGTGGGAGAACAAGGAGAAGGCGGACGCCTACGAGACAAGCGGCCGGTTCGACTATCTGGTCGACGAAATCAAGCCTCTTCTCTCGTCACTTTTCCAGTGGAAGTTCTCGCTCGGCTCTTCGGGCGAGGACCAGGTCGTCACGTCCGACGACCTCCGCGTCGAGGGTTTCGAGATGCTCACCGGCGACTGACGGCC
>JBFGEP010000046.1:0-10916 GCA_041580055.1 Rhodothermales bacterium
ACCATCAACCTCAACACGCTGCCGATTGCCATCAAGCGCGCGGCGGTGCTGATCTACCGTCTGACGCGCTAGAGACCGGAGCTCGCGAAGGGGGTTTCCCCGACAGAGACCGGGCAAGATCAAAGTTATTATCTCCCGATCGTCACCTTGGCGACGTGACTTCACCCCTTTTTCCGCTTCCGGACTGTCGCAATGAACTGTTCCGTATTCGCTCTCTGCCGATCGGCGCTCGTGGTTCTTTTTTTCGTGTCACTCCTCGCGATGGGTTGCGGCGAACGACCCGATGCCGGCGCCGCCCGCATCGTCGGCTACGTGCACGGCGCACGCGCAAACCTGCCCAGCGCGGAAGACGCGACGATGCTGACGCACGTCAATTACGCGTTCACTCACATCGAGGACGGCGAGGTCGTTTCGGCGACGCCATCGGACTCTCTCAAGTTTGTGGGCCTCCGGGCGCTGAAAGCAGCCAACCCGGATCTGGCGATTCTCATTTCTATCGGTGGTTGGAGCCTTTCGGAGGGTTTCTCGGACGCGGCACTCACGGAGGAGGCCCGCGCGCGCTTTGCGGAGTCGGCCGTGCGGTATGTTGTTGCGAACGGAATAGACGGGGTGGACCTCGACTGGGAGTATCCCGGACAGCCCGGCGCGGGCAACACATATCGTCCCGAGGACCGCGAGAACTTCACCCTGATGCTCAAAACACTGCGAAATGCTCTGGATCGAGAAGCGGAGACGCAGGGTCGCGACAGGTACCTGCTCACCATTGCGACGGGCGCCAGCCAGACGTACCTCGACAACACGGACCTTCGCAGTGCGCAGAAGTACCTCGACTTCATCAACATCATGACGTACGACTTTTCGGGCGCCTGGACGGATACGGTGTGGCACCACACGAACCTCCGGCTTCCGGGCGTCGACGGTGGATCTCCCCGGGGTACGGACTCGGCTGTTGCCGAACATCTTCGTGCCGGTGTCCCGCGCCACAAACTGGTCGTCGGCGTCGCATTTTACGGCAGGGGTTGGTCGGGGGTGCGGGGCCTCAACACGCCGGCGAACAGCAGCGCATTCTCGATGGCGTACCACGATATCGCAACGCTGGCGAAAGGCCAACGCGGATTCAAGAGGATGTGGGATGAGGCCGCGATGGCACCGTACCTGTGGAACGACAGCTCGGGTACCTTCATTACCTATGATGATACGCTGTCTCTTCGCCTCAAAGCGGAGTATATCCGTGACGAAGGACTCGGCGGGGCCATGTTCTGGGAGTACAATGCTGACTCCACTGGAACCCTCCTTCGAACTCTGGCACGTCATCTGGCGGGGTAGCGGACGGACCGACTAAAACTAGCAGGCAATCGAAATGCGCCTTCTGAATCTATTTTTGATGGTCACCGTCGTCGCGGCGGTTGCCACCACAACAGGTTGTGAGAAGATGGGAACGGATGATCCCGAATTCACTCTGCGATGGGGCGTCGTGGACAATCACCTGGAGGCTGGATTCCGTTCGTCGCTGACGCTCGTCAACCACGGCAGCGAGCCGCTGCGCGGCGACTGGACGATTTTCTTCAACTTCCTGCGGGTCGTGGACTCTGAGTCGGTCACGCCGCCCCTCGCCATCGATCACGTCAACGGCGACCTCTACCGATTGACACCGCGGGCCGGATTAGAAGAGCTTGCGTCGGGTGGATCGGTCACGGTGGAATTCCTCGCTCAGGCCTGGGCCGTTAGCGTCACGGACGGGCCGGCCGGGGCGTACCTCGTCAGGGGAGACGCGCAGTCGGGCGCCGCGCTGATCACGCCGGTTGACATCGAGATCGAGCCGTTCGTGTCCGAGCGGCAAACGGATCGCGGCCCGAACGACAACAGGCCGGTGCTGACGCCGGAGCTGGAGTTCCGCCGAAACCTGTCCGTCCCCACACTGGAGGCCGCAGACATCGTCCCGGTCACTCCGACGCCCCTGTCGATCACGCAGCTGGACGGGGAGGTGGAACTGGCCAGCGGAGTCCCGGTGAGCGTCGCCGCAGGACTCGAGAAAGAAGGTGAGATGCTGGCGAGGCAGTTCGCCGAACGACTTTCGATCCACAACGTCCGGCAGGCAAGGCCGTCGGAGGAGCCCCTCGTAAGGCTGAGCGTGACGGATGCGAGCGTCGAGGGAATCGCCGGCGAGGCTTACACGCTCACCGTATCTCCCAATGATGGGATCAGAATCGTAGGTGCCGGTCGTGCCGGTGTTTTCTACGGAATACAGACGTTGATCTCGCTCGTCACGCCAGCCGATTATGGAAACGGCCGAGCCGTCGTGTCGGCCGTGCGAATCGAGGATGCGCCGCGTTTCGGCTACCGCGGCATGCATCTCGATGTGGCAAGAAACTTCCAGTCGAAAGCCTCGGTGCTGAAGCTGCTCGACCTGATGGCATACTACAAGCTGAACCGGTTTCACTTCCATCTCACGGACGACGAAGGATGGCGGCTCGAGATCGATGGCTTACCGGAACTGACGTCCGTCGGTGCGTTTCGGGGCCATACGACGACAGAGAGGGACCATCTCATCCCTTCGTTCGGCTCGGGACCGTGGCCTGATCCCCAGTTGTCCAACGGAAGTGGCTATTACACGCGCAGCGACTTCATCGAGATCTTGCGCTACGCTCGGGAGCGCCATATCGAGGTCATTCCGGAGATCGACGTCCCGGGTCATGCGCGTGCTGCCATTGTAGCAATGAAGGCCCGCCATGACCGACTTCTGGAAGAAGGCGACGAGGCGGCGGCGATGCGCTTCCTGCTCACGCACCCTGACGATCAATCGACGTATCAGTCGGTGCAGCACTGGAACGACAACGTCATAGACGTCTGTATGCCGTCCACGTACGACTTCCTTCGCCACGTGATCGCGGATGTCGTCGGGATGTACGAGGAGGCAGGTGCCCGGCTGACCACCATCCATACCGGCGGGGACGAGGTCCCGATCGGCGTCTGGGAGGGGTCTCCCGCATGCGACGCGCTTAGCGAGTCGGAAGGTGACCTGGATCTGCCGTCACTCTTTGTGGAACGAATACATGCCATCGTGGCGGAGCATGGACTCACTACGGCCGGTTGGGAGGAAGTGGCGCTTCGCA
The DNA here is from genome assembly GCA_041580055.1 of Rhodothermales bacterium. Lineage (GTDB taxonomy): Bacteria > Bacteroidota > Rhodothermia > Rhodothermales > JABDKH01 > JABDKH01. Next base: position 3,114 of record JBFGEP010000046.1, read on the forward strand.
TTTCGGCGGACCACACGGTGAAGGAGCCCGATCCCGCCCGACTCGGCAAAGGTATCCGGCCCTACGTGTGGAACAGCATCTGGGGTGCTGGCTCGGAGTCGCTCGCCTACGAGCTGGCGAACGCCGGCTTCGAGATCGTCCTGTCCAGCGCCAGTAATCTTTACTTCGATCTGGCGTATGCCAAACACCCGGATGAGCCGGGCTACTACTGGGCCGGGTACGTCGAGGCGAAGAAGCCTTTCGAGCTTGAGCCGTATGACCTTTATCGCAGCGGCAAGGAGAACCTCATGGGCAATCCGATCGCCCCCTCCCGGTACGCGAACATGGAGAAGCTCACGGACGAAGGGCGGTCGAACATTCTGGGCATCCAGGGTCAGCTTTGGGGCGAGAACGCGAAGGGTGTGGAGATTATGGAATACCTGGCTTTCCCCCGGATGATTGTTCTGGCGGAACGAGCGTGGGCGAAGCGTCCTGAATGGTCGGAGCGCCAAACGATGGCGGAGAGGGACGCCGGGCTGGACCAGGCGTGGGCCGAGTTCGCCAACCGCCTGGGCGCGCGCGAGCTTCCGAAGCTGGACAAGTATGCGGGCGGCGTGAAATACCGAATACCTCCTCCGGGAGCGTTGATTTCTGAAGGAATCATGCAGGCCAACGTCGCCCACCCGGGCCTCACGATTCGCTATACGCTGGACGATAGCTCGCCGGGACCGACTTCTCCCGTCTATGAGGGTCCGGTCGAGGTGTCGGGTCCGGTCCGGCTCCGGACGTTCGACACGCGGGATCGCGGGAGCCGAGAGGTGCGCGTCGACGTAGCATCACAGTAAGCAAACAAACCGGACGCCCAGATGTCGTTTCCCTCCACGAGGCGGAATCACCTCCGTAGATGCCTCCTACCCTTCACGGCCGCCGCGATCCTTGTGATCGGGGGCTGCGCCACGACGGGAGGGGGAAGCTCTGGTGGAGGCGGTGGCGACCTCATCGACGAGGCGGAGATCGACGCCTGGGGCTCCACATTCAGCAGCGCCTACCAGATCGTCGAGCAGCTTCGGCCGCACTGGCTTCGGCAGAGGGGCAACGTGAGCCTTTCGCCGTCTTCGGGGCTCCCAGACTACATCGTCGTGTACGAGGATCACAATCGGATGGGCAACCCGGACGAGCTGCGACGGATCCCTGCGCAGAACGTACTGGAAATTCAGCGGTACTCCACCGGCGAGGCCATACAGTTCGGCCCGCCCGATCATCCGCACGGTGCCATCGTCGTCAGGACCAAGTCCGGAGCCTGAGGATCTGACCCGGGTCAGGTCGCTTTCAGCTTTCTCCAGAATCTGAACAGCAGGCCGGCGGCCACCGTGGCCACTGCCGCAAGCAGCAGTCCCGGGCCGGTGTTGCCGTAGATCAGGAAGCCGACGGCGAACAGCGCTCCGTAGATCATGAAGGCGCCGAACACCATACAAAGGATCTCAATCGGGACCTCCCACGCGTCGCCCGTGCCCTTGATTTGAATGCCGCGCCGGCTCGCCCGCTCGACCACGTCACGCCAGCCGGGTCCGCCGGGCCGAACGAGATTGCAGAATGAGAATAGCGTCTCGTCTTCGGACGGACGGGTGACGAACGTGACGGACACCCAAGCGACCGTGGTGACGGCGACGCCGAACAGCAGCTGCATGTGTCCCGACACCTCTGCCAGCCCGAGGTTCAGGTGCACGAACTGGAAGTAGATCGCTATGAGGAACGACACCACCATCGCCGTGATCTCGCTCCAGGGGTTGATCCTCCACCAGAACCACCGGAGGATGAACAGCAGGCCGGTGCCCGCTCCTATCTGAAGCAGGATGTTGAAGGCCTGCAGGGCGTTGCTCAGGGCAAGCGCGAGAAACGCGGCCAGTATCATGAGACCGACGGTTGACAACCGACCTACACGTACCTGCGTTCGGTCGTCCGCGTCGGGATTCACGAACCGCGTGTAGAAGTCGTTGACCACGTACGACGATCCCCAGTTCAGGTGCGTCGAGATTGTGGACATGAACGCTGCAATCAGGGAAGCAACCACGAGGCCGAGTAGACCGTGCGGCAGGAAAGTGAGCATTGCCGGGTAGGCGAGGTCATGTCCGATTACCGAGGCATCGACCTGCGGGAACGCGGCCTGGAGCGAAGCCAGGTCGGGGAAGACGACGATTGAGCAAAGCGCCACAATAATCCACGGCCACGGCCGCAGCGCGTAGTGGGCGGCGTTGAAGAAAAGCGTTGCGCCGATGGCGTGCTTCTCGGTCCTGGCCGACAACATCCGCTGCGCGATGTAGCCGCCGCCGCCCGGCTCCGCGCCGGGGTACCACACGCTCCACCACTGCACCGCGAGCGGCAGGATGAGCAGGCTGATAACGGCCTCCGTGTCGGAGAAGTCGGGCAGCAGGTTCAGCTTCGGCAGCACCGCATCGTTGGTCAGCAATGCACCGAGACCCCCGACCTCAGGCAGGTTCACGGCTACCATCGCGGCTCCGACGGCGCCGATCATCGCGATAAAAAACTGGAAGAAGTCGGTGATAAGCACGCCGCGAAGGCCGCCGAGCGCGCTGTAGACGACTGTAACGACCGAGGCGATCAGCAGGGTCTGGACCGGTGTCAGGTTGAGCATCACGCCCGCGATCTTGATCATCGCGAGCGACACCGACGCCATGATCAGGACGTTGAAGAACACGCCCAGGTACAGCGCCCTGAATCCCCGCAGGAATGCCGCGGCCCTGCCGCTGTAGCGGATCTCGTAGAACTCCAGATCGGTAAGGACCTCGGAGCGGCGCCAGAGCTTGGCGTAGACGAACACGGTCAACATTCCCGTCAGCAGGAAAGCCCACCACAGCCAGTTCCCCGCCACGCCACGCTGCCGAACGATGTCCGTGACCAAGTTCGGAGTGTCGGCCGAAAAAGTGGTCGCGACCATCGAGACCCCGAGAAGCCACCACGGCATGTTCCTCCCGGAAAGAAAGAACTCGGAGGAGTTCTTGCCGGCCCGTCTGGCAACACCGATTCCGATGGCCAGCGACACGACGAAGAAGGCTACGACGGAAAGCCAATCGATGGCATGCAGGACCATGGCGACTCGTCAGTCAGATTCCGGTGTTGCCGAGAAAAACGAATTATACCCCACAAGGAGCTGACAATCGCGGCTCATGGTGCCCTCCAGATGCGCGATTTCTCGTTCGTCCGCAAGGTGACGATGCCGCCGTGGTTCAGTGAGTCGGAGGCCGTCGCTAAAAAACCGTCCTCGGCCATCTCGAAGCCGCTGACTCTCGGCCATCCCGCCGGTCGGGCCAGATCGCTGAGGCCAAGTTCCTGAAGGTTCTCCGCCCACCGGCCGTTGGCCTTGCGAAACGCCTTTTGCGCGTGATAGACCTTCATCAACAGATCTCTCGCCGGAAGCGTCGGGTCCGGCACGAACCCGTCGGTGCCGGGTGCGGCCGCCGAAAACTGAACGTAGCCCCACCGCTCCGGCCGGTGCATGTCGACGATTCCCTGGGGTGACCAGACCCAGTTGTCTTCCGGCGTATCCGGCGTCTTGCGATAGGCACCGTCCTCGATCTGATGTTGCCACTGGACACGCGAGAAGTTGACTCGCCACTGATCCCCATGCTGCGGAGGCACGGACCCTGGAGTGTACTTCGCGAGACCACTCCAGGGCAGGGCGATCTCCACTGACCACGAGACGTCCGTGTCGTGAGGTGCGTTCAGGCTGCCGTCGACGTGAACGGCCGACTTCAAGCCCTTGATGTTGGTAGGGTCCACGACAGGACCGCCGTCCTTGTACGGCCGGCGAAGTGTCAACTCCCAGATGGTGTTGAGGGCGTTGACCTCGAACTCGTAGTAGTTGTGATTGTCACCGTCCGGGTCAATGAAGATTTCAAAGTCGTTATCGTGGTAGATGACTGAGTTTCTCTCGATCAGCCGGCCCCACACGTGAGGCTCCTCGAGCAGGGCGCCAACGTACAGAAAGTCGTTGTCCCACAGCAGCTTCGCCCGGGTTCGGAATCGGGGCTTCGGCCAGTCGTCTCCACGGATGTCGACGAAGAAGTCCGTCCAGGGGGCGCCAGCCCAGGCCGGATCCGAGAGACGGCCGTCTACCAGCAGCGGTGCCTCCGTCCGGTAGCAGACGTAGCCTCTCGGCGTGATCGGCGCCATCGTCTCCCAATCCTGTGCCACCGTGCCGCCCGCGCACAAGAATCCCAGGATGGTGGCGGGGACCAGGAATCGAACGGGCATCTCAGTTTGCACCTGTCACTCCGAAGGCAGCCACTCCGCCATTGTTGTTTGCCAGGACTACCATCGTGCCAGGCCTCGTGTTCACTAGTCGCATTTCGCGGACGTCCCACGGGGCCAGGAAGCCGCTGTCACGCGACGTGACGGGTGTAAACGAAAGGCTCCCGTCACCGCTCAGGAGCAGGCCGCGGCCGGCATCGTAGCGACCCTCCTCGGCCCGGTTTCCGAAGTCGTTGCCCGCAAGCAGGAGATCCAGGTGGCCATCGCGGTCGAAGTCGGCGGCCACAACGTCCTGTACCGGTGCAAACTGCGCCTCGACCGGCAGCCGCCGGATTGCATAAGATGCTGATCCGTCGTTCTCGAGAACCACGGACGCAAGCTCAGTGGCCGTCAGCCTCAGAGCCCTCGAGAGCTTGTCGCCGGGGAAAATGTCCTCGAGCGTGACTTCCGAGTAAGACTCGTAGTCGGTGAACCGCTTCTTCAGCTCGTTGATCTGCTCCAGCAGTTCGTCGCGGGTGGCGACGGGATAGCTCCGCCCCTGGATGTAGTGGCTCAGTATCGGGTCGACGACGCCGTTCGCATCGAAGTCGGCCGCGTGAAGCGTTGCCGGCTCGGTGGCCGTCGCCTTGATCTGCCCGTTGAGGCCGCGGTTTCCAACCACCATGTCGAGGTCTCCATCACGATCAAGATCCGCGAGAAGAACACAGTTCCACCAGCCGGTCAGTTGTTCGAGTCCGGCTTCCGTCGTGACATTGACGAACGGTTGCCCGGGCGCTTCCGCATCGTAGATCGAGATCGGCATCCACTCTCCGACTACCACCAGTTCGTCCCGGCCGTCCCCGTCAACGTCGCCCCACGCGGCGTCCGTCACCAGTCCGGCCGATAACAGGTCCGGCGCCATCGCCGACGTGACGTCTTCGAAGACACCCCCGTTGTTCTGCAGCAGATAGCTGCGGGCGGGCATCGGGTACTTGCCAGGCACGACTCTTCCTCCGACGAACAGGTCAAGGTCGCCGTCACCGTCGAAGTCGTTCGGAGCCACGACGGATCCGCTGGTGTGCACCGGCGGCAAAGCGTCCTGTGAATAGTCGAATCCTCCGAATCCACTGTTCAGATATATCCGATCCTGGTAGCGGGTGAGGTCCTTTGTCTCGTGGTTTCCTCCGCTGACGACGTAGAGGTCAAGGTCGCCGTCAGCGTCAGCGTCAAAGAAAGCAGCGTCCACGTCTTCGAAATCTGCGTGCAGTCCGAAGGCGTCTGCCGCCGTCCCCGTGAACGTTCCGTCGAGGTTCTGCACGTAGAGTGCCCCCGACTGGCCCGAGGCGCCGCCGACGAACAGGTCAGTGAGGCCGTCGCGGTTGATGTCGGCCGTCGCGAGCGCGGGTCCGGCGCGCGAAAGCATCCGGGGGAGAAGCCTGTCGCGGCGAAAGTCAACGAAGTCGTCTTCGGAATGCACGAAGTCGATTCCCTGAGCCCCCGGGAGCGCGATGAACAGTGGCTTTTTCGCGGTTCTGCGCGGGGGAGGTGGGGCGGTGCCGCTGGCCGCCGCGTGGTCGATCACCGTCGTCCGATTCGCAGCCAGTCCGGATACGGATTGCCACGAGCCGTCGGGCCAATGAACCAGTGCGTCTGCGACCTCGTGCCGTCCGAGGCCAAAGACGAGCAGCGGCTCCACGGAAGACTGGTAGCCCCGCGTGGGCATGAGATGTTGTATCTGTTGACGACCGTCCGGTGTCGTAAGGGTAACCGAGCTCCCGATACCGAATCGGTTCGCGGGCGGCCCGTCCAGCCGGACGCGGATGAAATGCGCCGATTCGTTCGACTCCGAGTTGTTTCGAAACAGGGAAGCCTCGCGATTGACGTTGTTGACGACAAGATCGAGGTCGCCGTCACCGTCGAGGTCTCCGTAGGCCGCGCCGTTCGACATGAGCGGCTGCCCGAGGCCCCATTCGTTGGTTCGGTCGGAGAATCGCAGATCACCCTCGTTCCTGAACATATAATTGCGGACTTCCGTAGAGGGCATCTGCCGGACAAGCCGGTGCAGGTTCGACTCGCCTCCTTGCCTCCGTGCCTCCTCGAAGAACGCCGGAGCCTTGTACTTCAGGAAGTCCATGTTCGTGTAGTCGCGCAGGTAGCCGTTCGTGACGAAGATGTCCTTCTGGGAATCGTTGTCATAGTCGGCGATGAGCGCGGCCCAGCTCCAGTCGGTGTTCGAGATCCCTGCAAGCTGAGCGATCTCGCTGAAGGTCCCGTCACCGTTGTTCAGCTGCAACGTGTTGCGCATGAACTGCGGGTGGTAGCCGGAATTGATCTGCAGATAGTGCAGGTCCCACGGATCGGGCCCCTTCAGGAGTTTCTGCCGCTTGTTGTCCTCCGGCAGCATGTCAAGGACGAAGATGTCCGGATGCAGGTCGTTGTTGATGTCGGCGATGTCGGAGCCCATGGATGTCGCCGACGTGTGTCCGATCCACGACCGAATGTCTTCTCGGAAGGTTCCGTCGCGCTGGTTGATGTAGAGATAGTCGTCCTCGACGTAGTCGTTGGTGACGTAGATGTCGAGCCATCCGTCATCGTTGATGTCTCCCACGGAGGCGCTCAGGCCGAAGCCGATCGGCCGTCCGATGATGCCGGCCTCCTCGCTTATATCTTCAAATCGACCCCCCTCGTTGCGGTAGAGCTTGTCTCCGGCATACGGATCTCGCTGATTCCTCATCCACTCGACGTCGAAGCGGTGGTATCTCTTGATGGCATGATTGACGAGGAAGAGGTCGAGGTCGCCGTCGTTGTCGTAGTCGAAGAAGGTGCCCTGCGTGGAGTATGAAGGGTCGTCGATGCGAAAATCACGGGCGCTCTCGGTGAACTTCAGATCGCCTTGATTGATGTATAGCAGGTTGCGGCGTGTTTCGGGCTCGCCCATCCCGGACCGACTGACGTAGATGTCCAGAAGTCCGTCTGCGTTTACGTCGGCCATCGTGACCCCGGTATTCCATCCGCCTTTGCCGCCGACGCGCGACATGGCCGTGACATCGCTGAACCGGAAGTCACCCTTGTTGACGTAGAGCGCGTTGTCTCCCATGTTGGCGGTGAAGTACAGGTCGGGAAGTCCGTCTCCGCTGACGTCGCCTATCGCGACTCCACCGCCGTTGTAGAAATACTCGTACTCGAGGACGTTTCGCTCGTCATCCTCCTCGATACGGTTGACGAAGAGGACGCCGGTGCGAAAGGCGCTCATCTGCGTGAACAGAGGCGCGACTGCAGCCGGCCCCGCCGCGACCAACACCACCAGTGCCAGCAAGCCGGTCTTCGCGATCGGTGACTGCTGGCGTCCCCGCTTTTCAGCAAAGCTCATGAGTTGTTCTCGACTGCCTCGGCGAATTTCGACCAGTGCTCTTCCGTCGGCATCTTTCCCTCGAAGAGAACGACGCCGCTCGCTCCGGCGGCCATCGAGATGTCGACTGCGTGGGCGAGCTCGTCAGGATTCAGCGCAGGGATGAACAGGCCGGCGTACAGCGGTATCCGGCCGCCGAGGGCCGCCACCCCTTCCTCCGTCGCCGT
>JBFGEP010000047.1:0-10852 GCA_041580055.1 Rhodothermales bacterium
CTGGTCGCGCTTGCGACAGTCGCCGTCAGCGTCCCTGTATCGGGACAGCGGGTCGCGAAGTACGGCGCCGACTTCCTCGCCGGGGGCGTAGGCGCGCGGGCCCTGGGCATGGGAGGAGCACACGTGGCGTTGACTCGCGATGTGAGCTCTGGGTACTGGAATCCGGCCGGTCTGGCCGACATGGTCTTCCCCGAGATCGCGTACATGCATGCGGAGCGATTTGCCGGGGTCGTGTCGTTCGACTACGGAAGCGCGGCCTTCCCGATAAACGCACAGTCGACCGTCGGCATCTCGTTCTTCCGAAGCGGCGTCAACGACATCAAGAACACGCTCGATGCGTGGGACGCGGAGCGAGATCAGCCGAAGCCCAACCCTGAGAGCTACTTCACCAGTTTCTCGGCGGCGGACCTAGCGTTTTTTGTCGGCTACGCGCGCTCACTGAGCGATCGACTGTCGATCGGTATCACGGGCAAGATGATCCGGCGCAAGATCGGCGATTTCGCGGATGCGTGGGGCTACAGCTTCGACGTCGGCGTCAAGTACAGAACGGGACGCTACGTATTCGGCGCCAACATTCAGGACGTGTCGACGATGCTGCAGAGCTGGAGCGTAAATCAGAGCTCGCTGCAGAACATCCAGGACGTGTTCGGTCAGGAGCTGCCGGAAGGGGGGACCGAGCTCGTCCTGCCGGTCGCCCGGCTGGGATCGGGCTTCATCCTGCCCATCGGTGACAACACGCTTGTACTGGGTCTCGATCTCGACCTTGCTTTCGACGGTCAGCAGTCGAACGTGATCAACCTCGGAGATGTGTCCTTCCATCCGCGCCTGGGCACCGAGTTCACCTACCGTGACGTCCTTTCCTTCCGTGCCGGCCTGAACCGGATCGCCTACTCGGATCGATACGGGCTCGACATGACGCCGTCGATCGGAACGGGAATTGAGCTCCGGCAGGTGTCGATCGACTACGGCTTCGGTGACTTTGCCGGACTGGTTTCCGATCTTGGGTATTCACACCGAATCTCGATCAAGCTCACGCTCGAACAGCCGGGGCTCAAGCGACAGGGAACGGACGACTGAGAACCCGGCATCGAAGCTCCCCGCGATGATGTCCTCAGCCGGAAATGCGAAATCTAGGGAAAGCCTCGGCCTCGTGATCCCGCTCTTCAACGAAGAGGCCGTCGTCGAGACGCTGATCGCCGAGGTGGAGTCGTTCCGTGAGCACAGGCCGTTCGTTGGAGAGGTCATCCTGGTTGACGACGGCAGCACGGACGACACTGCCTCCCGCGTCAGGTCGCTCACACAGCGGCTTCCGGGCTATACGATGATCCAGTTCTCGAGGAACGTCGGACATCAGCTTGCGATCACCGCCGGCATAGAGCTGGCAAAGTCGGATGCCGTCGTCGTTCTCGACGCGGACCTGCAGGACCCTCTCGGGGTTATCGACGACATGGTCGAAAGGTGGCGCGCCGGCTACGATGTGGTCTATGGGATTCGCCGCGTTCGCCAGGGCGAATCGTGGTTCAGACGCGCACTGTCCGCATCGTTCTACAGGATCTTCCAGCGGCTGACGGATAGCAAGACGCCGGTCGATGTCGGTGACTTCCGGCTGATCTCCCGCAGCGTGATCACGGCTTTCTCGGAGCTTCAGGAACGACAACCGTACGTCCGGGGACTGGTCTCGTGGCTCGGTTTCAACCAGACCGGCGTGGAGTACGACCGCCCTGCGCGGACGCTCGGGCGCAGCAAGTACCCGTTTAGGAAACTGTTCGATCTGGCATCGAGCAGCATCCTGGCCTTTTCGGACAAGCCGCTGCGCTACGCCGCACGATTCGGCTTTGCCGTGGCCGCACTGTCTGTTGTCGGATTGATATGGTCGGTGCTGGCGAAAATCTTCCAGCCCGACCTGATCTCCGGCTGGGCGTCGCTGATATTCACGGCCTTCTTCTTCGGCGGACTACAACTTTTCTTTCTGGGTGTCGTTGGAGCCTACCTGGCGCGCGTCTATGATGAAGTGAAGGCACGGCCACGGTACATCGTAAGCCGGACGTGGACGTCCGAAGGCCGCCTTCCCACCGGTCGTAGCGATCGTGCGGCGGACGCGGAGACCGAGAAGGCCGAAATAAACCCCGCCGGCTCGGCCGGCTGCTGAAAAATGCCGAGACAGAGGCGCAACGACTGGGTCGCGATGAGCGTGAGCCTGACGGTGCACGCGGCGCTGCTGCTGGTGCTGTCCGCGATCATGATCGGCGCGACCGAACCCCAGCCCATCGGCTTTATCGAAGTGGACTTCGGCCCGATTGCCGACGGCCGCCCGGTCCAGAGATCGGACGACCCGGAGCTTCGGGACGCACCCGCATCGCAGGCCGTTGAGGAACAGCCCGTGGACGCCTCGGCGCCAGACGAGGCGCGTCCCGCCGACGTGCCCGATGCGGCGATCGAAGACGAAGAGGCTGTCTCTGCGTCGGATGCGGAGACGATCTCGCCACGAACGGAGACCAACCCCCGCGACGCGGTCACGGACGATCGCTCCCAACGCGCGCAGGAAAGTCGCCCGACGGGCTCGGGTGCTCCTGACGGTACGGGAGCCGCCACGACCGGCGATCAGGGGACAGGTACGGACGAGAGACGGTCGGCACCCTTCCTGATCGAGGGCCTGAACCGAGTACCGGTAAGCTCCCCCGTGCCGGCCTATAGCGAGCAGGTCAACGCCGTGATTCGCGTCCGGATCGTTGTCGATCCGCAGGGGCGTGTGGTTCAGCGAATTCCGCTGCTGAAGGGCAATCCGGCGCTCGAGCGCTCGGTGCTGGAAACGCTGAGCACGTGGCGTTTCAATCCGCTGCCTCCGAACGCCCCCCAGGAGAATCAGAGCGGTACCATCACGTTCCGCTTCCGTCTCGAATAGTAGGCAGCCTCAGAGGGCTCCGATGGCCTGCGTGAACGAGATGCGGGCTCCGACGGAGATAACGCCCGACAGCCGGGTGTCAGTCGCTCCCTCAATGTGGTCCAGATTGCGAACGTGGTTCACGCCCAGATCTGCCGCTACCCACCAGTACCGGCTTGGCTGGTAGTGAAGGGCCAGGGCACCGCGGTACGTTCGCTCGACGGTGCCGACCAGAATGCCAGCCACCTCGTCCGGCGGAAAAGCGGATCGCATGTCCTCCTCGCCCTGGCTCAGCAACTCGAGCCGCGGCCCGACCATGAGTCCCCTCACCAGGTCGTCGACGTAGATGTCTGCGAACAGGCGCCCATGCACGTAGTCGCTCCACTGCGTAGCGATGCCGCGGTTCACGTAGATGTACTGCCCCTCGATCTGATCGGCATTGTACGTTCTGGCAGCCACCACGGTCAGTCGAAGTCCTGCATCGGCGCGTGGCGTGACTCCACCGTAGACGATCGAGCCAGACAGCGCGTACGACCACGGCTCGCCCGAGACGCCCTGCAGGTCAACATCATCGATAAGAATTTGGCCGTGGACCGTCAGACGGCCAAAGTTCATCCAGACCAGACCCCCGAGCAGGCCGTTGTTCTCGTCATTCTTCGGCCGGTTGTCCGATTCGAATCCCCAGGCGTGCATCGGATTGAGGAGGCGTGGTGACAGCGAGGTGCCGGGGCCGGAAAAGAGCGTCGACTCCAGCGCTGTCAGCTGAAAGTGCCGCGACGGCCGCCAGTCGAACCGGTGAGCCACCAGCAACCTCCGCTCGCTGCCGGACACGACCGAGTCCGCGCCCGCCGCCCCGGTGTAACGCCCGTCGCCGGTGATGCTGTCAAGCTCGCCGAGGACGGTTCGGACGGATATCGTGGGGCTGCCGATCCGCAGATCGATCGCGTCGAAGCTGCGGGGATTCGAGCTGATGATGAGCGCGTCGTCCGCAAGCGGAGCCCAGTGCTGGTGATATCTGCCGACGAAGGCTGAAACGATGCGGCCGTGGTATCCGGCATACGCGTCCTCGCTCCGGATGAAGAGTCGGTTGGCGGTGTCTAGGGCGTCGGGGTCCTTGTGGTAATACCAGTCGTGTCGCAAGCCGAGCTGGGCGACCCACCGACCGAATTCTCCGTACAGCGCGATCACGCCGGCCTGGTAGACCCGCGGGTCGTCTCCAAGGGGTCGCAGGCCGTCGAGCCTCTCGCTGTCCGACGCGCGGACGAGCCCCGTGAAACTGCCCCCGACGTCTGAAGATGAGCCTCCCTCATCGGTCGAAAGAAATCTCTCGGCGAGGGCGTCGTACCAGACGCGCTCGAGCTCGGAGAGGTCGTCAGGATCTACGCTGCCGAGCGACCGCGCGATCTCGACGTGCCGGTAGGGGAAGTCGGTCGGATTCAGATCGAGCATCAGTCCTCGACGCTGAAGACGCTCGACGTAGGTGTAACTTCCGTCCTCGACGACAACAATCCGGCTTCCCTGCGCCAACGCCTCCTGCACGAAGGTCGTGAGGCCAGCGACCAGGAGCCAAGCGACGGAAGCCTTCCGAATCAACATCGAGAGCGGCAAAGGGAATGGGCGCTGCGAAGTTACCTTTTGCGCGCCGGCGATGCCAATGCATCGCGGTCGCCGGAGCGCTCTACAACGCGCATCTCGGCGGACGGACCGAGGCTCAACGGGATATTTTTCATACATTTGGCCGTTTGAGCTGATCTCGACCCGCAACTCCGGCGGCTCCGGCCGCTCCTCGGCCATCGTGACACGCAAGATCGAACTGGCGGCGCTGTTTATCGTCGACGCCATCGCCCTCAACGTGGCCAACGTGCTGCACTACAAGGTGCGGTTCGACTGGTACTGGTTTGGCGAGCCCGAGATCTATCCCGCCGGAATGCCACTTGTTGGACTCACGCTGACGGTCTTCTGGCTGGTTCTGTTCACCTTCTTCGGTCTGTACCGTGAGCGGTACGCGGACAGCCGGTTCGACGAGCTGGTGTCACTGCTCAAAGTCGTGTCGATCGGAATTCTGGTTCTCGTATTCGCGATCTACATCGACGCGCTTGTGCCCGGCTCGACGCGCATGGCCATCCTCTTCTACTGGGCGGCTGTTTTCGGATCGACGGCCGTCGGCAGGATCCTGGTTCGGTCGGTCGAGAAGTCGCTCCTGCTTCGAGGCTTCGGTACGCACAACGCGGTGATCGTCGGGTGGAGCGACAGGGTCGAGCAACTCTACAGCGAAGTCGCGCGATATCCGGAGGCCGGCCTCAGCATCCTCGGTGCTGTCCGTCTCGACCGCGATCCCGGCAACGGCGACGAAGACTACTCGCCGGACGACTTCGAAGCGAGCGACACGAAGGTCCTGGTCAAGCCGCGCAAGCCCTCGCCGGTGCGGGCGATCGCCGCACTCCCGAAGATGATCGATGACCTGCACATTCAGGATGTGCTCATCGCGCTGGGCTCCGAGGATCACGGCGCCCTGATGGAGGTCCTCCGCGTCTGTGACGGAAAGCCCGTCCGCCTGAAGCTGGTGCCGGACTTCTACTCGGTCATAGGTGGCATGGCGCGGACGGAACACATGTATGGCTTGCCGCTCATCGAGGTGCTGCCCGAGCCCATGCCGGCCTGGGAGCAGAGCACGAAGCGCCTGCTGGACATCGTCGTTTCGGTGGTCGTGCTCCTGGTCGGTCTTCCGGTCTGGATTCTCATTGGTGCGGCGATACGCCTGGGATCCCCGGGACCGGCCATTTATCGCCAACAGCGTGTGGGCCAGGATGGCAAGATCTTTACGATGCACAAATTCCGGACGATGCACAGGGATGCGGAAGCGAACACCGGACCTGTGTGGGCCGTCGAGGATGACCCGCGTTATACCCCCATCGGACGTTGGCTCCGCAAGACCCGCCTCGACGAAGCGCCCCAGTTCTGGAATGTGCTGAAGGGCGACATGAGTCTGGTGGGTCCGAGGCCCGAACGACCGTATTTTGTGTCCCGCCTTGCGGACGAGATACCGCTCTACAATCGACGACACCGAGTCAAGCCGGGTATCACCGGGTGGGCACAGGTGAAGTGGAAATACGACACCACGCTCGACGACGTGCAGCAGAAGGTCAAGTATGACCTGTTCTATATCGAGAACATGAGTTTGCGCATGGACTCGAAGATCCTATTTCGGACGATTCGTACCGCTCTCTCGGGTAAAGGGCGATAGAACCGCCACGACCGTTTTCCTACTCCGTCGCCACACCCAGACGCCCTCAATGAGCGCTGATCGCCACGCAACGATCGACATCGACCTCAGGGAAGCCTTCGAGGCGGTGCTGCTTCCTCGGATGATCGAGGAGAAGATGCTGCGCATGATTCGGCAGGGCAGGATCTCGAAGTGGTTCAGCGGCTACGGCCAGGAGGCGATTGCGGTCGGCGTGACACTTGCGCTTCGCGACGACGACTACATACTTCCGATGCACCGGAATCTGGGAGTATGGACTACGCGGGGCGTTCCCCTCAGGCGGCTCTTTGCACAGTTGCTCGGCCGTGATCGCGGGTACACCAAAGGAAGGGATCGCACCTTTCACTTCGGGATCCAGGCCAAGCGCCTCGTCGGCATGATCTCGCACATAGGGGCGATGATTCCGGTTGCCTGCGGCATCGGGGTCGCGTCCAACTACAGGCGCGGGGGCTATGTGGCAGCCTGCTTCATCGGGGAGGGCGCGTCACGGGAGGGAGATTTTCATGAGTCGCTGAACCTCGCTGCGGCGTGGAAGCTTCCCGTATTGTTCATCATCGAGAACAACGGCTACGGTCTATCGACGCCGACGGCTGAGGCGATGGTTGTAGAAGATCTCTCTCAGGCGGCGGCCGGCTACGGGATGCCGGGCGAGACCGTCGACGGGAACGATCTTCTCGCGGTCCTGGATGCCGTACGGAGGGCCGCTGACAACGCCCGGGCAGGCCACGGGCCCACGCTGCTCGAGATGAAGACCTTCAGAATGAGGGGCCACGAGGAAGCCTCCGGAACGAAGTATGTGCCCGAGGAGCTGATCGCGAGCTGGGCTGCCCGGGATCCGGTCGACCGGCTGCGCGCGCGAGTTCTGTCGGAGGGTGTTCTGACGGAGGACGAGATCGTTCTGATGGAACGCCACATGGAAGCGCGCATCGACGAGGCCGTCGAGTACGCCCTCAGCCAGCCGCTTGCGTCCAGCAGCGCGGAGGCCGAACGGGCCGATGTTTATGCTCCCGGAGTGCAGGTGCCGGGTCCACAAAACTCGTCGGCTTCAGAGCGGCGATACGTGGACGCGATCAGTGACGGACTGCGGGAAGCAATGATTGCCGACCCGGACATCGTGCTCATGGGGCAGGACATCGCGGAGTACGGCGGTGTGTTCAAGGTGACCGCCGGATTCCTTGAGCAGTTCGGTCGTGACCGTGTGATGAACACGCCGATTATCGAGAGCGGCGCTGTGGGAGCCGCCATGGGAATGGCCATTCGAGACCTGAAGCCCGTCCTGGAGATTCAGTACGCCGACTTCATTTCGTGCGGGTTCAATCAGATCGTCAACAATCTCGCGACGACCCATTACCGGTGGGGAAGACAACTCAACGTGACCGTGCGGGCCCCTTACGGCGGAAACATCGGAGCCGGTCCTTTCCATTCGCAATGCGTCGAAGCGTGGTTCTGCCACGTGCCCGGCCTCAAGGTCGTCATCCCGTCAACGCCCGCCGACGCGAAAGGCTTGCTGATCTCATCGATAGTGGATCCGAATCCGGTTCTGTTCTTCGAGCACAAGTTCCTGTACCGCTCGACCCGAGGGCTCGTGCCTGATGGGTACTACGGCGTGGAGCTCGGGAAAGCCCGAATCGCTCGAGAGGGATGGGACGCGACGATCGTCACCTACGGGCTCGGGGTGCACTGGGCCCTCGAGGAAGCTGAGCGGTTTGCCGGTGGGGGCGTCGAAATCGAGGTGATCGACCTTCGCACGCTCCTGCCGTGGGACTCGACCACCGTCGCGCAGTCCGTTCGGAAGACGGGGCGGCTGCTGATCCTTCACGAAGCACCGATCACCGGAGGCTTCGGTGGAGAGATCTACTCGCGAATCACCGAGTCGGTCTTCGAGTACCTGGACGCACCGCCCGTCCGCGTCGGGGCAGAGGACATACCCGTTCCGTTCTCCCCGAACCTCGAGAAGGAGGTGTACTCGGCGATGCCGAAGCTTCGGCCGGCCCTGTCAAGACTGCTCGAGTACTAGGACGAAGCGTGATTATCGAAAACCTCGACAACCCGGGCGCATCGAGTGGCTATTTTTCGGGTTGCGGTCGGTCTGCCGTGCGTGAGCCTCGGCCCCAACCGTCGCAGGGAAACCCTATCAACACCACCAGATAACATGCCTTCAGAAAAAAGTATGCCTGAGGCCGGTGCGACCGCCCCCGCGTTCTCGGGCACGACCCAGGACGGCGACCGTATCAAACTCGCGGACTATCGGGGCCGCCGCCTTGCCCTCTATTTCTACCCGAAGGACGACACCCCCGGGTGCACGAAGCAGGCCTGCAACCTGCGCGACGGCTATCAGGATCTGCTGGAGGCCGGGATCGCCGTCGTCGGGGTCTCGATCGACGACCGCGCCTCGCACGAGAAGTTTGCAGACAAGTACGAGCTGCCCTTCCCGCTCATCGCCGACGTGGACAAGAAGGTCGTAAGCGCGTACGGCGTCTACGGCGAAAAAAGTCTGTACGGCCGGAAGTTCATCGGCACGAGGCGGACCACATTCCTCATTGACGAGGCCGGCAAGATCGTCCACGTCTTCAAGCGGCCTAAGACCGCCGATCACACGGCGGAAATCCTGAAGAAATTCGGAGTGGCCTGAGCCGGGCGGCCGGCAGGTGGAGTAATGGCGACAGACGACAGCAAGTACGAGCCGGTCATAGGCCTGGAGGTGCATTGTCAGCTCGCGACGGGCGCCAAGACATTCAGTCCCGAGGCGGCGCACTTCGGAGCCGAGCCGAACACGAACGTGGATCCGGTGAGCCTCGGCCACCCCGGAACCCTCCCGGTGCTCAACGAGCGCGTGCTCGAATACACCGTCCGCATGGGCCTCGCGACTCACTGCACGATACGCAGGCGATCGACCTTCGCGCGCAAGCACTACTTCTACCCCGACCTCCCCAAGGGCTACCAGATCTCTCAGTACGAGGACCCGATTTGTTATGACGGCTGGCTGGATCTCGAGGTCGACGACGGCGACGGCGAGCGAAGCGTCCGCCGAATCGCGATCACCAGGATCCACATGGAGGAGGATGCCGGCAAGTCCATCCACGACCAGAAGGCGGACGTCTCGCTTCTTGATTTCAATCGGTGTGGAGTGCCGCTGATCGAGATCGTGACGGAGCCGGATCTTAGATCGCCGAGCGAAGCATCCGCCTTTCTGCAGGCCATCCGACAGATCGTGCGCTACCTGGAGGTATGCGACGGCAACATGGAGGAGGGTTCGCTGCGCTGCGACGCGAACGTTTCCGTCCGTCCTCGTGGCGCCGAGGAGCTCGGCACGAAGACGGAGGTCAAGAACATGAACTCGTTCCGGAATGTGGAGCGAGCTCTCCAGTATGAGATAGACCGGCAGGTAGCGCTGCTCGAGTCCGGAACGGCCGTTGTGCAGGAGACGCGTTTGTGGGACGCGGACTCGGGTGTCACGCGCGCGATGAGGTCGAAGGAGGAAGCGCACGATTACCGCTACTTCCCGGATCCCGATCTCGTCCCGATGGAGGTGACGGACGAGATGCTCGCGATCGCGCGGGAAGCCATGCCGGAATTGCCAGATGCCAGACGACGACGGCTTGTGGAAGATGCAGGCCTTCCCGCGTATGACGCGGCTGTTCTCACCGAGGAGCCGGACCTGGCGGACTACTTTGACGACGTGTTGCGTCATGTCGTCAGTGCCGTGGAAGTGCCGGTATCGACCTCGGCCAAGCAGGTGTCGAATTTCCTGATGACGGATGTGCTTCGGGTGGTCAAGGAGCGGGGGATAAGCGCACAGGACTTTCCGATCGACGCGGAGCGACTGGCTCGGCTGATCGTGCTGCGCATCGGAGATGAGGTCAGCTCGTCCGGTGCCGCGGAGATCTTCGAAGCCATGCTCGATCGGCCGGACGATCCCGTCGACCTCGCGAGCGAGCTCGACGTGCTGCAGGTCTCCGACGAGGAATCCCTTCTCCCGGCCGTACGGCAAGTGCTCGCTCAGAATGAATCGCAGGTAGCGCAGTACCTTGGCGGCAAAGAGGGGCTGATGGGCTTCTTCATCGGCCAGGTGATGAGGACGTTCAGCGGGTCACCCGATCCGCGGAGGGTCAGAGAGCTTCTGGTGTCGGAGCTGAAGAGAAGGTCAGACCAGTGATCGGTACGAATTCGGTGGCCAGATATCTGTTGCTTGTTGTCGTCGCATGGCTCGGCATCGCCGGCTGTCGTGGTCCGAACGAGGATGGAGTGCGGAGCCGGCTGGAAGGGTTCGTCACGGTGCGCCCGGACGTCGATTCGACGCGAGAATATCGCGGCTTCGAGGTCCTTGTCGCGTCAGCGGATGGTCGGGCAGACACGCTCGGTCACGCCACGACAGACAGCACCGGTTTCTTTTCTATGGAGCTGCTGGCGCCAGAGCGAGGGATTTATCCCGTCTTCTTCTCGCGTCGCGGAGCGGTGCTCAAGCAGGGTCAGATTGTGGTGGCGGAAGGTGATTCCGCGTCCCTGAATCTCAGGCTTCCCGATCCAGTGCGTCCGTTGATCATTCGGTCGAAGGAGAACGCCGCGTGGTTGGCCTACCTCAACAGCAGGGCAGTCCACAATCGGCAGCTGCTTGAGCTCATACAGTCCGGCGACCATACGGCCTCGTCGCAGGCCGTGATGTTAAGGCAGAACGCGCAGGTCCTCTGGTCTCTTGCCGAGCAGTTTCC
>JBFGEP010000048.1:0-10851 GCA_041580055.1 Rhodothermales bacterium
CGCATCGGCCGGAAGCCAAAGAAACTAGCAACCATCCGGACGACAGTTTTCATGCGGAGACCCCTGATCGCCTTCGCCGCCGTGCTGCTTTTTGGAAGCGTCACGGCCATCCCCGGCAGCGCCCAGTACTTCGGACGTAACAAGGTTCAGTACGACACGTTCGATTTCAAGACCATCGAAACCGACCATTTCGAGGTCTACTTCTACGACGAGGAACGGCTGGCGTCGCGCGACGCCTCCAGGATGGCCGAGCGGTGGTATCGCCGTCATTCGCGAACCTACCTCCGAGAGTTCAAGAAAAAGAAGCCCCTCATCCTCTACGCCAACGACGCCGACTTCCAGCAGACCAACGTGATCGGCGGTCTCATCGGACAGGGTACCGGCGGTGTGACCGAGAGCCTGAAGGAACGCGTGGTGATGCCCCTTACAGGCCTCTACGCCGAGACGGACCACGTGCTCGGCCACGAGCTCGTCCACTCATTCCAGTATGACATCGCGCTCTCCCGGGACGACACCACCCGCTTCGGACTCTCACTCCTGCCGCTGTGGCTCATTGAGGGAACCGCAGAGTACCTCTCGGTGGGACGCGAGGACCCCCACACCGCGATGTGGCTCAGGGACGCCGCGCTGCGTGACGACCTCCCGACGATAGAGCAGCTGAGCCGTGACTACCGGTACTTCCCATACCGATACGGCCAGGCTTATATGGCCTACGTCGGTGGCAAGTACGGTGACGCGGCTGTCGCGAACATATACAAGATGGGTGGGCGTGTCGGGCTCGACTCGGCCTTCGTGTACACTCTCGGAATCACGCCCGATTCGCTGTCGAAAGAGTGGATATCTGCCATCAAGGACACATACCTGCCTCTGACCGAGGGGCGGACACCGGCTGACTCAGCAGGACGCTCCGTGCTCACCAAGGAGACCACGGGCGGCGAGATCAGCATTTCACCGTCCCTTAGCCCCGACGGCAAGTGGGTCGCGTTTCTCTCCGAGCGGGATCTTTTTCGGATCAACCTCTTCATCGCTGACGCCGAGACGGGTCGCGTGGTCAAGAAGCTGAAGGGAGCCAACAGCAATCCGCACTTTGACGCCATCCGGTTCATCAACTCGGCAGGATCGTGGTCCCCTGACGGTCGCAAGTTTGCCTTTATCACATTCGTCCAGGGTGACAATGAGCTGAGCATCCTGGACTGGAATTCGGGACAGATCGAGCGGCGAATCGCCGTCAAAGGCGTAACGGCGATGTCGAATCCGGCATGGTCGCCGGACGGCAAGTGGCTCGCCTTCTCCGGAATGGATGGCGGAATATCCGATCTGTACGTCCTCGACATGATGACGGGCAACGTCCGTCAGCTGACCAACGATCGATTCGGTGACCTTCAGCCGGCGTGGTCGCCCGACGGAAAGCTGCTGGCCTTCGCCACGGATCGCGGACCCGACGGCACTAACTTCGAAACCCTCGAGTACGGGTCGGTACGACTCGCCACCATCGACGTGGAGACGCAGGAGATCGAGATCATCCGCCCGTTCCCCGGCGCGAAGCACGTGAATCCTCAGTTCTCGCCAGACGGTCGGAGCATCTTCTTCATATCCGATCATGACGGCTTCAAGGACGTCTACCGGTACTCGCGGGACGAGCGACTGACGTACAGAGTCACCCACCTGCAGACAGGCGTCAGCGGAATTACCGCTCTGTCACCGGCCATGACGGTCGCGCAGCAGAGCGGCCGTATGATGTTCTCGGTCTTCTCCGACAACACGTATGCGGTCTTCGCGCTCGAGCCCGATGAGACGGTCGGAACCCCGGTTGCGCCGGCGGGCGAGGGCGCAAAGGTGGCAGCGCTTCTCCCACCTGCCCAGGCCGCCACCGCGGGCCTTGTCGGCAACTACCTTTCGGACCCTCTCACAGGCCTGCCCGATCCGACAGATTTCCCGGCCAGGAAGTACGGCGCCCGGCTCCGACTCGACTATGTGGCTCCGCCGACTGTCGGGGTCTCAACCGGGGGCTACTACGGTACCCAGGTTGCCGGCGGCGTCGGACTCTACTTCAGTGATATGCTGGGCGACCACAATCTGGGTGTGGTGGTCCAGGCCAACGGCACCTTCAAGGACATCGGTGGGCAGGTCGGGTATCTCAACCGCAAGCGGCGCATCAACTACGGCGCGTCCATCGGCCACATACCGTTGCTATACGGATCGCAAGTCCTCAACCTGAACAGCGGCTCGGTCGACCAGTACTTCTACCGGATATTCATTGACGACGTAGACATCGGGGCCTCGTACCCGTTCTCGACCACGCGGCGGGCCGACTTCAGCATCGGCTTCGTACGTTACGGGTTCGACTACGAGATCAACCGCTATTCACTCGTCGGACTGGGTCGCGAACGCATCAGCGTGCCGAAGTGCAGCGATCTTGACGGACTGGGCGGCCTGTGCTCGCCGGATCCTGTCTATTTCTTCGAGACGAGCCTTGCCTACGTCGGCGATTTCTCCAATTTCGGGTTTACGTCCCCGGTGCAGGGCGGACGGTACCGGCTTCAGGTCTCACCCTACGTGGGCAGCGAGACGTTCGTCCGAGTACTCACCGATTACCGGCGGTACTTCTTCGTCAAGCCGTTCACGCTGGCTTTCCGAGGGATGCACC
Organism: Rhodothermales bacterium; assembly: GCA_041580055.1. Taxonomy (GTDB): domain Bacteria; phylum Bacteroidota; class Rhodothermia; order Rhodothermales; family JABDKH01; genus JABDKH01. Next base: position 2,648 of record JBFGEP010000048.1, read on the forward strand.
TCGGCAATTACGGCAATGTCGACTCGGGCTCTCTGTTTACGTCCGAGTACCTCGGCTACGCCAATACCATGACTCACATTCGTGGGTACAGCTTCAGCTCGTTCGAGCCCGGCGAGTGTACGCCGGACGACACACCCCAGAGCCAGGGCGGTCCGCTTTGCGTCGAGGGTGAAAGGCTGCGCGGAACGCGCCTGGCGCTCGCCAGCGCGGAGATCCGCATCCCGGTCCTCGGAACGAAGTCCTTCGGCCTCGTCAGCTTCCCATACCTTCCGACCGAGATCTCACTTTTCGCGGATGCCGGCCTCGCATGGAATGCGGGCGACACGCCGAAGCTGAAGTTCGTCAAGGAAGTTGAGGACTTTCAGCCGATCGAGCGCATCCCGGTTGTGAGCGCCGGTGTGTCGGGCCGCTTCAACCTTTTCGGATACATGGTTATGGAAATCTTCTACGTGTATCCGTTTCAGCGGCCGGTCAAGGGCGGATACGTCGGGTTCCAGCTCGTGCCAGGCTGGTAGTCTCCGGCGCGAGCAGGCCGCGGCACCTCCCTACCCGTCCACGAGCAGCTCGATGCGGGCGGTAGAGACGGCACCGCCGCCAAGTACCACACGCTCGCCGAGAGTGCGCACGTGCACGAAGCCCCCGCGCGCCGAGGCCTGATAGCCCGTCAGTTCGTCGCGACCGAGACGCTCCGCCCAGTACGGCCCGAGGCAGCAGTGCGTGGAGCCTGTCACGGGGTCCTCGGCGACGCCGAACTGGGGCGCGAAGTACCTCGAAATAAAGTCGCAGTCCGAAACCGAGGACCGTGCCGTGACGATCAAGCCGCGTGTTCCGAGCCGCGACACGGCGTCCAGATCGGGCTTGAGCTGCCGCACTCGCTCCTCCGAGGCCAGAAGCACGATGTAGTCCAACCGGTTGCGACCGGCCTCCTCAATGTCGCCGCCGACGGCGCCGAGAAGGTCGATAGTCGTGTCACACGGCTCCGCCGGCTCCGCAGGGAAGTCCATCTCAATGCGGTCGCCGCTTCTCCACGCCTCAAGCCTTCCGCTGAGGGTGTGAAAGGCGAGGGTCTTCTCGCTGTCGGCCCCACCCGTCTCCCATAACACGTGCGCGCTGGCTAGCGTCGCGTGGCCACACAGATCGACCTCGGAGACGGGTGTGAACCAGCGCAGTCCGAAGCCGTCAGCCGCGGGGGTGACGAATGCCGTTTCCGACAGGTTCATTTCGCTCGCCACAGCCTGCATGAACGGTTCGGGTGCCGGCTTGTCCAGCACTGCCACCGCCGCCGGGTTTCCCGAGAACGGCTTCGTGGCAAAAGCATCGACCTGATAGAGTACCATCGCCTTCCTCATCGTACCGACCGACGGTCCGCCCCAACGGGCCATCTGGCGCACCGAGGGGTCGCAAGTTAAATTCCTGCTCGACGATTTCCCTATCGGCCTGCCCTTTTGTCGGGCCCCAGCATCGAGGTCGGACGAAGCGGTGTACTCGCTACTCAGAAGAGCGCTGTTCAGAATTCCCCCGGAGGCTGCGCATCATCTCGGAATCGCAGCCGGGCGACTCGCACAGGCGGCCGCCCCTGCAACCGTTCGAACGCTCCACCGCTTCGAGCACGACTCGCTCAAGGTTTCGCTCTGGGGTCACACGTTTTCCAACCCCGTCGGTCTGGCCGCCGGTTTCGACAAGAATGCTCAACTGATCGATTTCTGGCCGAACCTGGGCTTTGGCTTCGCCGAAGTCGGGTCCGTGACCTACCGCCCCTCGAAGGGGAATCCGCGGCCGAGAGCCTTTCGGCTCGAGGATGACGAAGCCCTTATCAATCGGATGGGACTCAACAATCAGGGAGCCGAGCGCATCGCCGCCCGGATCGGTGATCGCGGAATGTATCACCCCTTTCCACTCGGCATCAACCTGGCCAAGACCCATGACACGGCGATTGTCGGCGAGGCCGCCGTGGAGGATTACGTCGAGAGCTTTCGTCTCCTGGCCCCCGCCGCCAACTACGTGGCGCTCAACATCTCATGCCCGAACACGACGGAGGGGAAAACATTCGAGGAGCCGGGGCCTCTAGATGAGCTGCTCACGCGCATCCTTGAGCTGAGAAAAGAGGTCAATCCGCGCGTACCCATTCTCGTAAAGCTTTCACCGCCGCTATCCGATCGCGTCGTATTCGACAGTCTCCTGGATGAAATCATGAGCGTCTGTCTCACGCACGGCGTGCAGGGATTCATAGCCGCAAATACGGCCGCGGACCGCAGTGGCCTCAACACGCCCGATGACGTTCTCGAGCGAATCGGCTCGGGCGGGCTCAGCGGCAAGCCCGTTGAACGACGGTCCACGCGACTCGTACGCTACCTGTTCGAGAAAACCAACGGGACCGTACCGATCGTCGGGGTCGGAGGAGTCGATTCCGGGGCGAGTGCCTACGCCAAGATCCGGGCCGGCGCGTCACTCGTCCAGCTTTACACCGGCCTTGTCTACAGGGGACCGCGTGTTGTTCGAACCATCAAGGAGGAACTCGTTGAGCTGCTTCGTGAGGACGGATACACCCATGTGACGCAGGCGGTTGGACAAGACTGCCCGGGACCGTAGCCGGGACCTGCCTCGGTGTCGGGCGTATACATCCGCTGTTTGCGCACATCTGCTTTAGAATAATATGGCCGCCATCGTCGACTTCGACACGATCCCACAGCTCTTTCGAAACCTTGTGGACATGTACGCCGGTCAGAATCGGCCGGCGCTGAGCTACAAGGACCGCGACACGAAGGAGTGGGTCGACATCTCCTGGAAGAACCTCGAGCGCCGCGTTCACGCCCTCGCCGGCTTTCTGCACAAGCACGGTGTCAGAAAGGGGGATCGCGTCGCCATCTTGTCCGAAAACCGCCCCGAGTGGGCCATTACGGATCTGGCCACCCAGATGCTCGGCGCCGTAAGTGTATCGCTGTACACGTCGCTGCCGCCTGACCAGGTCGAGTACATCCTTCGCGACAGCGGATCGAAGATCTTCATCGTGTCGGCCAATGTGCAGCTGAAGAAAGCCGTGAAAGTCTTCAAGAACTGCGACGACCTGGACCTGGTCATCACGATGACCCCCAGAAAGCCGGACGACCCGCACTACCTCAGATACTGGGATGCCGTCCTCGACGACGGCGCGGAATACTGGGCCGAGGAGGAGAGCCGTCTTCGACCCGTTGGAGATAGCGTGGAGCCCGACGATCTGAGCGCCCTTATCTACACCAGCGGCACGACGGGACACCCCAAAGGTGTGATGTTGACACACAACAACATCTGCTCAAACGTCAAGGCGGCGCTGGCGAAGATTCCGTTCGGCCCGTCGGACCACCATCTGTCGTTCCTTCCGCTGTGCCACTCGTTCGAAAGGACGTGCGGCTTTGTTGCTGTCCTTGCATGTGGCGCCCGCATCTCCTACGCGGAGAGTGTCGACGCCGTAACCCGCAACCTCACGGAGGTCCGGCCAACGGTGCTGATTTCGGTGCCGCGGCTCTTCGAGAAGGTCTACAACACGATTGCGAAGTCCGTTGCGGAAGGGTCTGGGATCCAGCAGGCGGTCTTCAGGGAGGCCGTCAGGTCGGGATCGAAGGCCGCTGTTCGCGCCAAAGCCGGCAAGAGCGTGTCGCCCCTGCTGAAGATGCGGGTCGCCTTCGGCCGCAAACTGGTGTTTCAGAAGCTGCACACCAAGCTCGGAGGCAACGTGCGGTTCGCCGTGTCCGGGGGAGCAGCCCTACCCAAGTCGATCGGGGAGTTCTTCGAGGCCGCCGGAGTCAAGATCATCGAGGGTTACGGCCTCACAGAGACCGCGCCCATCCTGTCCGTCAACCCCGTGGATCAACCACAGTACGGTACTGTCGGCCACGTGATACCGGGAGTGACGATCGGCATCGAGCGATTGAGCGATCACAGAATCGTGGGACAGCTCTCCGGGGACGATTACCCGTCGGACCTCACCACGTCCGAAGGAGAAATCGTGGCGAGGGGACCCAACGTGATGAAGGGTTACTGGCGCAACACGGTGGCGACCAAGGAGGCCATCGACGTTGAGGGATGGTACCACACCGGCGACGTGGGGCGGTTCGACGACGGCTTCCTGCGAATCACCGATCGCATCAAGCACATGATCGTCTCAAAGGGCGGGAAGAACATCTACCCGGGACCGATCGAGGACGTTTTTCGCTCAGTCCCGTTCATAGACCAGATCATGATCGTGGGAGAAGGGCGTGAGTTTCTCACCGCCCTGGTCGTGCCGGACCTCGAGGCACTGACGGCCTACGCTCAGGAGAACAGCATATCTCACTCGACCATGGAGGGCCTGGTCAACAACGACGCGATCCAGGATCTATTCCGAAAGGAGTTTCGTGACTACTCGCGAAACGCCGCCGCCCATGAGAAGGTGCGCGACTTCCGCCTTGTCCTGGAGCCGTTCACGGTCGAAAACGGCATGCTGACTCCGACGATGAAGCCGAAGCGCAGGGTGATCGAGTCAGAGTACGCGGGCCTGATCGACGACATGTACCAGGGCATCGTGTAGCGATCTCAAAAGCTCGCCGAACCGAGCGTGCCCGGTGCGATGGCCTCGATAGCGGCGTATCTTCAGAATCCTGCCCGGGCAACGGGCGTATAGACTTGTCCTCCGGGGTGTAGCGCAGCCCGGTAGCGCGCTTCGTTCGGGACGAAGAGGTCGTGGGTTCAAATCCCGCCACCCCGACACAGGCAAGGGCCGGAGCCGGTTGATGTCGAACCGGTTCCGGCCTTTTTCTGTGGGCGCCAACTGACTAGAGCTGCCGCATCTCTTCCCTGATCCAGTCCAAGAGCTCCGGATGCCGGGCGGCCACCCGATCCAGAAGAAGACGCAGCTCCTCCTTCTCCATGTGGTCCACCAGACGGCCCGCCGACGCCGATTCGTGCTCCCTCACGGACGTGTCCAGACAGGCGAGTAGAGCCGCGACGACGTGCTTGCACCAGGCCCCGGCGAAGTAAGGGCAGCTGCACTCCACACTATTGATCGATGTCGAGCCATGACGAATCCTGACCGCATACGGAGCATACTGGCTGCCCTTGACCAGGGCGTCGACCGTTCCGTCAGAGGTACGTTTCAGCGAGATAACCGCCCCGCTGCGCTCATAGTCCCGCCCCCGCTCGTACGAACCCTCGGCGGCGTGCTGTTGAATGAAGGCCTCATCCAGACCGGGAATGTCCATTGTCTCTTCAGAGCTGGTTCGGACCGTCTACACTTAATCCTAAAGTAACATATTCCCACGGGAGCCAACGTAGATTCCCGGATGGTTGTGCGGAACGCCGGCCGATATCGCCATCCATTCGTACGGAACGAGAAGAGTACCCCCATAGACATGTCACCACTGGGCCTAGTGCATCCGACAGACCTCGTCGAGGCGAGACTGCAACTACACTGGGCTGCACAGCTCGTAGGCGCTCTCGGATTCAGTTTTGTTGAACCCGAGCCTGACCACGGTCATCTGAGTCTGTCGTGGCTTCCACGCGAAAAGGCTCTCGTGAGTCGTGCGGTCAGCCCTGCGCCTCTCGTACGCGCAGCGTTGCGAATCCAGGACCTGAGCCTGTTGATTCTCATCGACGATCGGATATCGGAGCTGCATCTGCCGGGTGTTCCCCTGGAAGGTGCGCATCGATGGCTGGCCGAAAAGGTCGGGATGTACACGGGAACGAAGGCGCTTGGGAGACCGGATCACGAAATGCCGCGACATGAGATTGCGAGCGGTGCGCCGTTCTCGTTGGACGCTGCCGCACTCGATGAATTAAGTACCTGGTACTCCTGGGCGTTCGAGCTCCTTGGCCAGATTGCTGACTCGGAGCCGCTCTCCTCCCCCGTCCGTTGTTGGCCGCACCACTTCGACGTAGCGACACTCGTTCGAATCGATGTGGACGAGTCGGGCGAAGAAGCTCGATCCATCGGTGTCGGGATGAGCCCGGGAGATACGAGTTATCCCGAACCGTACTGGTACGTCACACCCTGGCCCTACCCGTCAATAGACAATCTTGGACACCTCGACACCGGAGCCTGGCACACCCGCGGGTGGGTGGGAGCCGTCCTGGCCGGGAGTAAGGTTGTCGGTGACAACGAGGTATCGTCTCAGAAGCGTTATGTAGACGACTTTCTCGTTTCTTCCGTCGATGTTTGCAGGTCACTGTTGGAACACGGCCGTCGGTAGCTAACCCCTCATGTAATCACGATAACCCTTAGTCATGGACAAGCCGCACAAATCACACGCAGCGAAGGTAGCAACGTGGAGTCACCTGCAGGACCGGCAGCCAGCGTATGCTCTCGTCGAGTCAGTCGACCTGGTGGTGACACGTTATGATGACGAGGTATCGGTCCTGTACGGGCGCTGTCTGCACCGCGGTGCGCTCATGGCCGATGGCCATGTTGACGGACACAATCTGATCTGCGGTGTGCACGGATGGGACTACCGGTACGATACCGGCGTGAGCGAGTACAACAATGACGAGGTACTCCACAAGTTTGACGCCTGGGTAAGCCCGGGTGATGATGCGGTGTACGTCGACGCTCGGGCGATCGCCGCATGGGCCGAGACCAACCCCCAGCCATACCGGCGTGACGAGTACCTGGGCCTGTACCAGGACGTTCACGGAACACCCGAAGAGCCGTTCAACGCCTACGTTCAGGAGCTGGCAAGCAACAGGCTCGACAACCTAGGCCACCACGGGCGTGTCACGGCGATGGGCGTGCCGCTAACCGAGCTACCCCGATGGGACGACATCCAGATTCTCACCGCGCAACTCGCCACCCGCCCGCTTGAGGATGAGGCCGATGTCGGCGCCGACGTGACGATTGGACCGGCGGCGAAGAAGCCGCTGACATTGGACATCCCCCTCTTCGTGAGCGACATGAGCTTCGGAGCCCTGAGCGAGGAGGCAAAGATCGCTCTGTCGATGGGTGCCGAAATGGCCGGAACAGGCATATGCTCCGGTGAGGGCGGCATGCTTCCGGAGGAGCAGCAGGCAAACTCGCGATACTTCTATGAGTTGGCCTCGGGGAGGTTTGGCTGGGACATGGAAAAGGCCTGCCTGTCGCAGGCATTTCACTTCAAGGCCGGCCAGGGCGCAAAAACGGGAACGGGAGGACACCTTCCGGGCGAAAAAGTGGTCGGGAAAATAGCGGACGTCAGGGGCCTTCAGCCCGGCACTGCTGCGATCAGCCCGTCTCGGTTTCCGGATCTCGTGACCCCGGCCGACTTTGCTCGTCTCGCAGCTGAAATCCGCGACCGAACAGGCGGGATTCCGGTCGGGTTCAAGATGTCTGCTCAGCACATTGAGGATGACATCGACTTTGCGCTGGAGGCCGGAGCCGATTACGTCATCCTCGACGGCCGCGGCGGCGCGACCGGCGCAGCGCCGGAGATATTCAAGAACAACATCTCGGTCCCAACGATGGCCGCACTCGCCCGAGCGCGGCGGCACCTCGACGAGCGCAGCGCAACTCAGGTCAGCCTGATCATTACGGGCGGTCTTCGGACGGAGTCCGACTTCGTCAAAGCACTCGCGCTTGGGGCCGATGCTGTTGCCGTCGCAAACTCCGCGATCCAGGCTATCGGCTGCCTCGGCATGCGCGCCTGTCACACAAACAACTGCCCGGTCGGGATCGCGACCCAGAAGAAATCTCTACGCTCCAGGCTCGTCGTCGAGAAATCGGCCGAGCGCCTGCACAACTATCTGATGGCAACCGTCGATCTAATGAAGATTCTTGCGCGCGCCTGTGGCCACGATCACCTGGGCAAGTTTGCGGCCCGTGATCTCACGACCTGGAAATCCAGCGTTTCCGACTTAACAGGGATTGCCTTCGGAGGTGTCGGCCGGTCCCAGGGAGGCTAGCTCGCCATCCTGGACGAACGAGTCTCGCCGAAAAAGCACCCGTCTCGAAGCCTCGAATCCGTCTCCGAATCGCTGAAGGGCCTCTGCGCGCATGGCCTCCGACTGCGACTCGAGGTACGCCCGCAGCTGTTTCCAGGAGGTCAGTTCGTATCGGACCGACCACTGCTGCCGGCCGGACCGGGGTTCCTCGTACAGCCAGTCGGCTCGTTCGAAGCCGTCGATCCTGAGCATGTCCCGGATGTGCGTCTGCAGCCACACGGCGTACTCCTCGGCTATCTCGTTCCGGACGCTCAGATTTACCTCGTAGACGATCATGGCTCGGA
>JBFGEP010000049.1:0-10765 GCA_041580055.1 Rhodothermales bacterium
AATCCGGTAGCCGCTCCCTGCGGACATCCGAAGTCGTGAGAGCAGCCGCCGTGGTCGTGACAAACTGCGGCGGCTGCTCATTTGTACCTTTGTCTGGTCCAATCGAGCACTCTCAGAGACGATGGCTCAGAAGATCCTCGTTGTGGAAGATGACCCGGATATCGCCGGGCTGATTCGGATTCACCTGGGTGACCTCGGATACGATGTGTCCGTGGCGACGACCGGTTCCGAGGCGCTGGAGCGATTCCGCCAGGACGACTTCGCGCTCGTGGTCCTCGACATCATGTTGCCGGAGATCGACGGATTCGAGGTGTGCCGCAGGATCCGCGAGACGGACCCGCGTACGCCGATTCTGGTGCTGAGTGCTCGGACCGAAGAAATCGACAAGGTGCTGGGGCTGGAGCTCGGTGCCGACGCCTACATGACCAAGCCGTTCAGTCTCCGGGAGCTCGTCGCGCGAATCAAGGCCATCTTTCGTCGGATAGAGGTCGATAGCCGGCCCGTCGAGCCGGAGAGCCAGCGGCATCGCTACGATCAGGTCGAAGCCGACGCTGAAAGCCGGACCGTCACGGTACGCGGCCGGGCCGTTGAGCTCACCGCAAAGGAGTTTGACCTGCTCGTTCGTTTCATGCGGAGCCCCGGAAAGGTGTTCAGCCGTCACGAGCTCCTGGAGGAGGTCTGGGGCTACGAATACGAGGGATACAGCCACACCGTGAACTCCCACATCAACCGGCTTCGGCGTAAGATCGAGATCGACCCTGCCGCGCCGGCGCTCATTCAGACGGTATGGGGCGTGGGGTACCGATTCGGGGGTGACGCATAGGGATCGTCCGCATGTTCAAGACCTTCTACACCAAACTGTCGCTGCTTTTCCTGTTGCTGATGGTGGGTCTGGGAGCGGTCGTTACGCTCGTCAGCGTGCGGTCGTTCGAGCGGTTCGCGAACGAGACCGAACAAAAGCTCAACATGCAGCTGGCGGCGGTTCTGGCGCAGCGTCTGGAGCCTCTGCTCGGAGAGGACATCCGGGACGAGGTGGTCGAGGAGGAGCTGACCCGTATCCGGGAGGCGAATCCGCGCATCGAGCTTTATCTCCTGGATCCCGACGGCTCAATCCTGGCCGAGTACTTGATGGAAGATGGTGCCGGGCTGTCTCGGACGGCCGTTGACCTCGAGCCGCTCCGCCGCTTCCTCGCCGGGGAGCCGGCGCCGATACTTGGCGACGATCCGGCGCGCCAAGGTCAGTCCAAGCCCTTCAGCGCAGCTCCCATCGAGATCATGGGCAAGCCGGATTGTTACGTCTATGTGATCCTTTCGGGCGCGCAGTACGCTGACGTGGTCGGGATGGTGCGAGGAAGCTACATCGTCCGAACCGCGGGCCGCGCGCTCGCAATTAGTCTACTCGTTACGGGCCTCGTCGGGCTCCTGCTGTTTTCGATCCTGACGAGGCGGCTGAGGACGGTGACAGCCTCTGTGTCGCGTTTCGCCGAGGGGCAGCTCGATGAGAGGATCCGGTATCGATCCCGTGATGAGCTGGGTCACCTCGCGAGCTCGTTCAATTCGATGGCGGATACCATCGTTGCGAATATCGAGGACATGAAGCGCGTCGACCGACAGCGGCGCGAGCTCATCGCGAACGTCTCCCACGATCTCCGGAGTCCGCTGTCGTCGATGCAGGGATACCTCGAGACCATCTCGATGAAAGGTGGGGAGTTGACCGACGCCCAGAAAAAGGAGTACCTCAATGTTGTCGCCCGGAATGCGGAATCGTTGAGTTCGCTTGTGTCCGAGCTTTTCGAGCTGTCGAAGCTCGACGCGGGTCAGGTGGAGGTGAAGATGGAGTCCTTTTCAGCGACGGAGCTCGTGCAGGACCTGGTGCTTCAATTCAGGCCGGAGGCGGAGAGGAAGCGCGTGGATCTGGGTGCCGAAATCCCGTCCGATCTACTGATGGTGCGCGCCGACATCGCGCTGGTCGAGCGCGCGATCACCAATCTGATATCTAACGCGATCCAGTTCACGCCGGCGGGCGGGCACGTCCGAGTCCGAACGCAACGCGTTGAAGATGGAGTCGAGGTGGCCGTGTCCGACTCGGGCCCGGGAATTCCTGAGGAGGAGCTCGGGCGTATCTTCGAGCGCTTCTATCGGGTGGACAAGAGTCGGTCTCGCGACAGGGGGGGTGCAGGTCTGGGCCTCGCGATTACCCGGAAGATCATCGAGCTGCACGGGAGTGAGATCGAAGTGGACAGTCGCCTCGGAGAGGGCACAACGTTCTCGTTCAGGCTCGAGGGGAACGGGTCTGCGGGTCCGTCGGCGTGACTGTACCGGGCATCGCCTGACGGTGGCATCCCTTCAGGTCATCCGGGGGTTTGACGGACAGGTAATTACCAACAGAAGCTTTATTCGTGGGTATCGACCTTTGTAAGACGCGCCACAGCCGCGGCGTGAATCAGCATGCTCGCGTACCTCCTCGCTCTATCTATCGTGGTCAGCGCCGTCGCGCTCGTCTACGCGCGCTGGGAGTATCGCCGTCGGGGCCGGCTCACGGTGGTCGGGCTGGCGTTGCTGTGCACGATGCTGTTGGTGCCGAACCTTGTTCTCGACTTTGCGACAAGCTACGCGGTGCCGACGACGATGATGGACTACGTCGGCATCGTGGTTGGCGTTGGGGGCCTGGCGCTCTGTCTGGTCGCAATGATACGTTTCCGCGCGATTACGAAGATCCTGTGTCTCAATCCAGGCGAGCTCACGTCAGCCGGGCCCTATCGCTGGAGCCGAAACCCACAATACGTGGGCTGGCTGCTGTTTCTTGTCGGCTTTGCCCTAAACGACTGGTCCTGGTGGTGCCTGGGGGCGCTCGGGGTAGTCGCCGTCAGCCTCCATCTGCTGGTCCTCGTAGAAGAGGAGCATCTTCGTCGCGTGTTCGGCGAACCCTACGAGGACTTCTGCCGGCGCACCCCGCGCTATGTGGGCTGGGGGCGCTGAGCCTGGTGGCGACCCGGAGCCTCCGGAGCAGAGGCGTCTGGATCTCGCTGGAACCTACCCCTCCCCCTCAACCACCACGTTGCCCGGGCCCACCAGCCTCGTGAGCCCGCGCATGAGATCGGGCGTGGGATCGACGACAAACTTCCGCGCATGCACCCGCTGCGGTGCCGGCATGTCGCCGCTCGCGATGTCGAAGTAGAGCTTCACCGAGCCCCGGTTCGCATCGCACAGCTCGCGCAGCTGATTGATCGCCTCGACGGCCACCGACTCGGCGTCCACCCGCACCACGATGGACTTGACCATCTGCTCGCGCACCTTCCACATCGGCAGGACGTCCTGCACGAGGATCTTGAGTCCGCCGCCGCGAACCTCCGGCCGGCCCTTGGCGATCACGATCTCGTCAACCTGGAGGTAGTTCTGGACCCGGTCGAGCACCGTCGAGAAGCACACGAGCTCGCCCTGGCCCGTGAAGTCCTCGATCGTGGCGAAGGCGATGGGCTTGCCGGTCTTGGTCGTCCGGCGCTGGACATCGGTGATGATGCCGCAGAAGCTGTACTGCGATCGTCCGTCGGGACCCGGCCCGGCGGTCGGGCCACGTTCGTCTGCCTCAAAGTCCTCTATCCGCCCCAGTTGACTCGTCGCGAACGCCCTCGCCTCCGCGAGGAACTCCTCGAGGGGATGTCCCGAGACGTAGACGCCGATCAGCTCGCGTTCTTCCTTGAGCCGCCGGGACCGCGGCCACGGCTCGACGACGGCGAGCGCCGGTTCCAGCGTCTCTGATGTCCCGGTCGCAGCTCCGAAGAGCGAATTCTGGCCTGCGGCCTTCTCTGCCTGTACGCGCTGGCCATACGTCACGGCGTTCTCGACTGCATCGACGAGTTGAGCGCGATGTCCCTCGAAGTCGTCCAGCGCGCCCACACGCGCCAGGCACTCCAGCGTCTTTTTGTTGACGGCACGGAGATCCAGATGCCGCGTCATGCCGAAGATAGTGGTGAACGGGCCGTGCTTTTGCCTCGCCTCCACGATCGCCTCAATGGCGCCGAGGCCGACGCCCTTGATGGCTCCCAGCCCGAACCGGATGTCTCCTTCCTCAACCGTAAAGTGCGCCTGGCTTCGGTTGACCGACGCCGACCGCATCTGAAGCCCGAGCTTGCGCGCCTCCTCCAGCACGATCGCGAGCTTGCGGGTGTCGTGCATGTCGTTCGTCATCGCGGCGGCCATGAACTCGGCCGGGTAGTGGGCCTTGAGGTACGCCGTCTGGTAGGCGACAACGCTGTAAGCCGCAGAGTGCGACTTGTTGAAGCCGTAGCCCGCAAACTTGGCCATCATGTCGAAGACCCCGTTGGCGACCTTCTCCTCGACACCACGCTCGCGCGCGCCCTTAACGAACGCGGCGCGCTGCTTGTCCATTTCGGACTGCTTCTTCTTGCCCATGGCGCGCCGGAGGATATCGGCGGCACCCGGTGTATAGCCCGCCATGACCTGCGCAATCTGCATTACCTGTTCCTGGTAAACAGGTATGCCATAAGTGTTTTTCAGGATGGGCTCAAGTATCGGATGAGGATATGAGATCTCCTCCTTTCCGTGCTTCCGCGCGATGTAGTTCGGGATGAGATCCATCGGCCCGGGCCGATAGAGCGCGTTCATCGCGATCAGGTCGTCGACCGACGTGGGCTTGAGCTTGCGGAGCCACTCCCGCATGCCGTCCGACTCGAACTGGAAGATGGCGACCGTGTCGGCGTGCTGGAACAGCGCCATCGTCTTCGGGTCGTCCGCCGGGAGGTCGTCGAGGTCGATCTCGACGCCGTGGTTCTCGTAGACCAGCGCGAGCGCGTCGTTGAGGACCGTCAGGGTCTTGAGCCCGAGGAAGTCCATCTTGAGCAGCCCGAAGCTCTCGACCCATTTGCCGTCGTACTGGGTCGTCATGACGTCGTCGCCGTTGGACTTGCCCTTGGCGATCGCCACCGGCACGTAGTCGCTGACGTCGCCGGGCGCGATGATGACGCCGGCCGCATGCACGCCCGTGTGCCGCGCCGAGCCCTCGAGCACCTTGGCGTAGTGCATCAGCTTCCGAATCTGGTCGTTCTCGTCGTGTGCGAGCTTGCGGAAGTCGGGCACCTCCTTCATCGCAGACTCGATGCTGACCTTTGGCCCTTCCGGGATCATCTTCGCGATACGGTCGGCCTCGGCCAGAGGGATGCCCAGAACTCTCGAGACGTCACGGATGACGGACCGCGCCCCCATCGTTCCAAACGTAATGATCTGGCATACGCTCTGGCGGCCGTACTTCTGGACGACGTAGTCGATGACCTTCGAGCGACCGCGGTCGTCGAAGTCGATGTCGAAGTCGGGCATCGACACGCGCTCCGGATTCAGGAAACGCTCGAAGATGAGGCCGTAGCGCAGCGGGTCGATGTTGGTGATGCCCAGGCAATACGCCACGAGGCTGCCGGCGCCCGAGCCGCGGCCGGGGCCGACGCTGACGTCCAGGTCGCGCGCCGCGCTGGTAAAGTCCTGCACGATCAGGAAGTAGCCGGCGTAACCCATTTCGCCGATGATGCGGAGCTCGTGGTCCAGTCGCTCGCGGATCTCCTCCGTCATCTCGTCGAAACGTTCATCTGCGCGTTCGTACGTGAGGTCGCGCAGGTAGGCGTTCATGTTCTCTCCGTACTCGGCCGGGATGGGGTAGTGGGGCAGCAGCAGTTCACCGGTCGAGATCTCGAACGTGCACTTCTCGGCGACCTCTCCGGTGTGGACGAGCGTTGACTCCCGCAACGCGGCCTCTTCGATCTCCCCCATCGCTGCGAGCATCTCGGACGGGCTCTTCAGGTAGAACTGCGTTCCTTCGAAGCGCATTCGTTTGGGGTCGTAGAGGTCGCGGCCGGTCTGCAGGCACAGCAGCACGTCCTGCGCGGCGTGGTCCTCCTCGGCCACGTAGTGCACGTCGTTGGTGGCGATGGCCTTCACGCCATACTCTTTCGCCCAGCGCAGCAGGATCGGGTTGATAGTCTTCTGCTCGCGAATCCCGTGGTCCTGAATCTCGATGTAGTAGTCCTCGCCGAACACGTCGAGATACCACTCGAAGACTTTTCGCGCCTCGTCCTCGCCCTTCTTCATGATTGTCTGCGGCACCTCGCCCTGGAGGCAGCAGGTTGTCGCGACGAGTCCGGCACTGCGATCGCGGAGGGTCTTGCGGTCGACGCGGGGCTTGTAGTAGTAGCCCTCCGTGTAGCTCAGCGACGAGAGGGCGATGAGGTTGCGGTACCCCTCGGCGTTCTTGGCCAGCAGCACCTGGTGGTAGCGGGTGCGCTCGCTGCGGTCCGCCATCGGCGAGGGCGAGACATAGAACTCACAGCCGATGATGGGCTTGATGCCGGCCTTCTTCGCGACGTTGTCGAATTCCGGGACGCCGAACAGGTTGCCGTGGTCGGTGATCGCGAGCGCGCGTGAGCCGTGCTCTTTGGCCTTCTGGACAAGCGCGCCGATCTGGGCGGCGCCGTCCAGCAGCGAGTAGTGTGTGTGGCAGTGGAGGTGGCAGAAATCCTGCATTCCCGGCGCCTGGCGAAGGGTTTGATCGTGTCAGTCTTGTTGATCGGTGCCGTCGCCCATACGCGTCGACCGGCAGGGGGGAGGGGTCTTCCAAGAACGGCACGATAGCGCCGCGAGTCAACGCGTGTGGAAAGTTTATACAGGGCTTTCGTGCAAAGGTGCCTCGAGCCCGGTGGGTGTGGGAAGACGGCGGAATGGAAGGAGCCAGGCACCTCTGTGGCTCGGAATGATGGTCGATGCGAATTTGCTCCGCAAACTCGCTAAAAGCTCCCGGCACATCCGTCCCTTAAACCTCGTAACGTGCCCGGTCACTGCGGTCGAAAGTCCGCGGCGGCCCGCGTACACGCAGGATTTCTGCGTTGCACGTTAGAAAAAGGTCCTATCTGCGCGGGCGGGGCCAGAGAAAAAACTCTGGCCCAGAAAAATGAAAGCACTGCGCAACGCTCCCCTCAAGTCCCTGCCGCTTCTCGCATTCGCCGCCATTCTTGCCCTCGGCGGTTGCACCGAGCAATTCCTGCCGAGCGAAGGCTTCGAAGATCTCAACTCTCAGGTCCTCGACTCGGGGAGCGAGGGCAAACTTCGAAACGGTCATCTGCTTCCGCGCGCCAACAAGTTTCTGTCTCGTGGCAAGGACGGTGACCTGAGCGCTATGAGCCTGATCCTGGGGTTCGACTCGCAGGAGATGGAAGCTCAAAAGGTATTGGAGCGCTACAGGGTACTAGAGCGCTATAAGGTGATCGAGCGTTACAGGGTCATCGAGCGTTACGAATATCAGTACGGCTTCGACGGATACGCGATCTACGTCGAGGACTCCCTCGGACTTGACGACTACACCGGTTTCCTGGCCGAGCTCGCCGACGACCCGCTTATTGCGTGGTATGAGCCGGACTTCTCTGTTGCGCTGCCGGAATCGGAGCTGGCGACGGCGGGATCCTCTCAAAAGGTCCCGTGGAGCGTTGCCGCCATTGGTGGCCTGTCGAGCTGGACCGTTTCCGGTGACGGGTCAGGATCCGTTCCGGTTGATCTCTACGTGCTCGATACCGGCGTAAGCCACCCTGACCTGAACATAGTCGAGAGCATTGACTTTCGTGACAGCGTCTCGGTGGATCCGACGGACTATGATGGTCACGGAACTCACGTCGCTGGAATCGCCGCGTCGGTAGATGACCAGGATGGTCTGGTTGGCGTAGCTCCGGGCGCGCGTATTCACAACTACAAGGTGCTTAACGACGACGGCAAGGCCGACGTGTCCGTCACTATCGCAGCTGTTGAGCACATCACGGGCCAGAAGCTGGCCAGCCCTTCAACGCCGATGGTCGTGAACATGAGTCTGGGCGAGAACATCGAGACCGCCAGCTACACCGCGCTTGACGAGGCGGTCGCAGCGGCTATCGATGCGGGTGTCGTGTTCGTGATTTCGGCCGGCAACCAGGGCATACCTGCGGAAAAGGTGACTCCGGCTCACGTTGCGGATGCCATTACAGTTGGTTCGTACGATCTGTTTGGCAAGTTCTCGTCGTTCTCAAACCACGGAACGTACGTAGATATTCTGGCACCCGGCGAGGACATCCTGTCCCTCACCACGAGCGCCGACGGCGGTGGTTACGAGAGAATGGACGGGACTTCGATGGCGACTGCGCATGTATCCGGAGCGGCCGCTCTGTATCTGGCGCAGAACCCTTCGGCTTCGCCGGCTCAGGTGCGGAGCGCACTTCTCAGCTCCTCAAAGAACTTCGTCTGGGACGCTGAGCCTTCGACGACGACTCAATCGGTCTGGGTCGGTGGAGACAGTGCTCCATTGACGATCCTCCTCGCTGTCGCGAACGGAAGCAGTCCGTCATCGCAGGACCTGGCGAAGAAGAGCCTTTTCGAGTCATGGGGCCACAACGTGATTGTCGTCGACGATGAGGCATCGTCATCGACGTACAACGCCGCGATTGCCCAGAGTGACGTGGCTTATGTATCCGAGGAGAGCGTCTCCTCGAACGTCAACTCAAAACTGACCTATGCCAGCATCGGAGTGGTGAACGAAGAGGCAATGCTGACGGACGATTTGGGAATCTCCAACAGCAGGACGCACGGGTCGGAGGCGGGACTGGCGGTTTCAGATGCCGCTCACTACATCACCTCGCCGTTCAGCGGCTCGGTGACGCTATTCAACTCGTCGCAGCCGATGTTTGGCGTCAGCGGAACGTTGGCTCCGGGACTTCAGATCCTTGCCTCGACAGGCTCGACGGCCAGCCTGGCGGTTCTTGAGGCCGGCGCGTTGACGTACAACGCGGGTGCTGCGGCCGGTCGTCGCGTGCAACTGCCCTTTGGCGGCAACGATCTGAACATCAGTGCGCTTACGGCAGACGGCACCATGCTGCTGCGCCGCGCGATCGAGTGGGCCGCCGACGGTGATGCTCTACCGACACTCGCTCCGTCCGCTTCGACCTTCGAGCGTCGCGTTTCCTCCGGCGATGACGATGCGGAAGAGCGTCTTTCGGATGGCGACATGTACATGGACAGCAGCGACCTCGAGCTCGTCAACGACGGAAGCAGGGCGCAATATGTCGGGATGCGCTTTGAGGACATTCACGTGCCGCAGGGCGTGACCGTGACCAGCGCATACATCCAGTTCGCGGTTGACGAGACGGACTCGGGAGAGACTAGCGTCACCGTCCGCGGCCAGGCTGCAGGCAACGCGGGTGAATTCAGCACGTCGAGCCACAACCTCAGCAGCAGACCAACGACTAACGCGAGCACTTCGTGGACCATCGAGTCCTGGAGCTCAACCGGTGAGGCTGGCCTTGATCAGCGCACGCCGGACCTGTCGGCTATCGTTCAGGAGATCGTGAATCGCGGAGACTGGAGCTCCGGCAACGCGATGGCGTTCTTCGTCAGCGGAAGCGGCGAGCGAACCGCCGAGTCATACAACGGCGATTCTTCGAGAGCTCCGCTACTCCACATCGAGTATTCGTTCTAGCCGATAACCGATTGTCTGGTGCGGGCTTGTCCCGCAAGAGGCCCGGTGAGCCCGTAAGCTCTCCGGGCCGATTCTTTTTGTGCCCCCTCCGGTGACGGAAAACCAGTATAGCCCGTCAACGTTACAGCCGCCGAACCAACCGGAGCTTGTTCGTGAGCCAGCCAGCTGCTGCCGCCCTTCTGTGGGTCGACGACTACCACGCCGGCGACCCGCTTTTCTTTCAGACGCTGGCGCGGAGCCTCCGTGCTAGTGTGTCGTCGGGTCGCCGCCACGTCCTCGTTCATGGAGCCGCCGAGCGGGCCGCCCGCCTGCTCGAATCCAGTGCGATTCCGTACGACATGAGCGATGACATCCCGGTCTCGGACGCGCCCGGGGCTGCGGATCTGATCCAGCGAGCTTATCGCGAAGTCAACAAGCAGATCGTCGCGGTCCTGACCGAGTTCGGTGTGGCTTCGGTCGGGTTTCAGGGGTCGGACCGCCGCCTGCTGGCCACAGGGAACGGGAAGCCGAGCGCCGGAAGTGTACACTGGCTCGAGGCCGTCCTGGCCAACGGCACCGTGGCCGTGGTATCCGCAGCGGCGGCCGGCGGAGAATCGCCACAGCCGATACCGGTTGGCGAGGCCGCCGAGGCCCTGTGGGCTGCCTTCACGCGGCTCAGGGCGGAGGTGTTGCTCTTCTGCCGACCGGGCATCGAATTGGACCGGCTGCACCCATCAGAACGCTTCAAAGCGCTCCGTGAGGTGGTCAGCCGGCCCGATCACGAAGCCGCGAGTAGGCTTATTTCGGGCGGAATTCCGGTATTCTGCTGCGATCCACGTACCGCCTTCGACCCCCGTCCGGGCGTCAGGACACAGGTTTTTCTGTAAATAAGCCGCAGAAACGGCTTTTCTGAGTCGATTCCGGCGCCTTGTTCCTTGACTGCACTCGGCCGAAGGTGTATGTTTTCGGCATTCCCGAGAGCGTTTTGGCGCATTTGCAACTCGCTTTCCCACTCAAAAGCTGTAATCGGAGGATCATCAATGAGCAAGTTCAGCCAGCTGAAGGATTTTGTCGACAGCCTGGAGGCCGACTTTGACAAGTTCTATGTCAAGGAGAACAAGGCTGCTGGCACCCGAGTCCGCAAAGCCATGCAGGATCTGAAGAAGATGGCCCAGGACATTCGCGTCGACGTGCAGGATCGCAAGAACCGCATGTAGTCGGACCCCACAGATTCTACAAAAAGGCCGCCCCTGAGGGTGCGGCTTTTTTTGTGCTCTCGCGACACTCAAC
>JBFGEP010000050.1:0-10745 GCA_041580055.1 Rhodothermales bacterium
GATTCGGTGTATCCGAGCGCCTCGGCCTTCTCGATGTTCAAATCCACGATGCTTCGGAGGTGCGGCGCGAAGACGTCAAAGCGATCGCCGTCGCGCGCCTCCTTCCACGCCTCCTTTGCGATCGAGGACGCCCTGGCGAGTCGGGCCACGAGCGTGGGCGGCAGTCTCGTCGCCCTGTCGTAGTCTCGGCGGGTCACCTTCACGATGTCGGCCTCGACGGTTCCGTCGGCGAGTCCGTCGCCCTCGAGCGCGTCCAGCAGCTCACCCACCTCGTCGGTGGTGAAAAGATCGTGGGCCAGCTGGCGGACGGTACCTATCTGGTGTGCCCGCGCCTCGATGGCGCCCGCGGGCATGTAGGTCTCCTGGTCCCACTCGAGGACGGACGCGGTGGTCTCAAGGTCGCGCACGCGTCCCAGAATGGTTCGAAGGCGGTTCAGCTTTTCAGGCATGCTCTCTCGTCACGCAACGACTTCGCAGGGAATTTCAGCCATTGTCTGGATTCCTGGACCCGGCGGCTGTGAACTGCCTGCAAAAAAGGGCTGCGGCGGTCGTCGGGTTGCTCGAGAGGCACCGTTTCAGGCAGCTGCCCTTACCTGCATCGTCGGGATCTCGACCCAGAACTCGGAGCCTTCGCCGTGGATGCTGTTGACGCCGATGCTGCCCCCGTGCAACTCCGTGACAGCCCGGGCCACGTACAGTCCCAGTCCCGTCGATGGCTCACCGCCTGTCGGTCGCGCAGACAGCCGCTGCAGCTTCCCGAACACCTTCGACTTGTCCTCCGTGCTCAGTCCCGGTCCGCGGTCGATGACGCTGAAACGGATCGATTGGCCGAGGTGCTCGAGGCGGATCGTGACCTCGCTTCCGGGTGGCGAATACTTGACGGCGTTGCTCACCAGATTGTCGAGCACCCGCTGCATGCTCCGCTCGTCCACGAAGGCGGTGTACGTGCCCTGCGGATTGAAGGTCAGGGTGATGCCCTTCCGGCGACTCGCGACGCTGTTCAGATTGACGACACTGCGAGCCAGCTGAGCGAAGTCGGTCTCCTCAACGCTCAGCTTGTTGTCCTCCCGCTCCACCAGCTGCGAATCGAGCAGGTCCTGGATCACGCCCTGCATGGTCGCGGCCGCCTTGTGTATGATCGGCAGTACGTCAGCCGATTTTGCGACAAACTCTTCCGGGCTCATCTCGCCGGCGCTGTCCAGCAGCAGCTCTGAAAAGCCGATGAGGCTGGTGAGCGGATTGCGAAGATCGTGCGCGGCAACGCCAAGGAATTCGTGGTTGCGGCCCAGCACCTGCTTCAGCTCAAGATTGGTCTTCTCGATGGTGCGTTTCTGATCGCTCAGCTCCTTGGTCCTCTTGGTCACCAGGCGCTCGAGCTTGTCGTTCCGCAGCTTCAGCTGCAGCACCCGGACGCGATCGTGGATGTGCCACAGAAGGGCGAAGAGTCCGAGACTCAGAATCACGAAGAGCACGACGGCCCATGCCTGTCGGTACCATGGCAGGGCGATGGCGATCCGCAGCACCGCCGGGCTGCTCCACATCTGACCGTCCTGCTGGGCCCTGACCTCTGCCGCGTATTCACCCGCGTTCGTCTTAGGGAAGATGACCCTTCCGTACGGCTGCGGTTCACTCCAGATACCGTCCGATGCGACGCGCGTCTGATAGCGGATGCTGTGGCCCGGGAACGAGAGGGCGACGAAGTCCGCTACGACGTGCCCTCCGAACCGTACGCCGATCTCGCCGCCGTCCGCTTCCGTTTCAACGCCGTCCACGCTGGCTCGAGTGAGAATCGGTTGCGGCGTTACCCGCGTTTCTCCGGGTGAGTGATTCCAGGTCGATACGCCGCCGAAGTGCCCGACCCAGACCCGCTGATCCGCATCGACAACGACCGAGCGATAGTTGATCGTGAGGTTCGCGATTCCAGGGTCGTGCGTAAAGCGAGCGAGTTGGCCGGCCGTGTACCGGTACAGGCCGCGCCCCGTACCGATCCACATGTGGCCGAACATGTCATGCGTGATCGCGCGGATCTCCGCGGCATCGAGCCTGTCACCCGCCGAGTAGACCTTTTCGACGGTGCCGGACCCGTAGGCCAGTAGGCCCTGGTCGGTAGCCAGCCAGAACGTTCCGTCGTTGCCCTTGTCAATGTCGTTGACCGTAATGCCGCCGCTCGAGATGTCGTCGATGGGTTGCGAGACGTCGGTGAAGTTGTCTTCGGCCGGGACGTACTTGAGCAGATAGCTGGCGCCCGCGCCACCGGCGTGGATCCGTCCCTCAAGGTATCTGATCACGTTGACCGTCGTGTTGACCCCCTCGGAAGGTCCATACTCACGTGTGGAGCCGTCGGTCGCGACCCGGATGATGCGGTCACCGCTGAAGTGACACATCCACGCGTCACCGCTGCCGTCCACCGCAATGGAGGCGACCGCCTGGTCACTCCGCAGCCGGAACGACCGGAGTTCGCCTGCACGGTGCAGGTAAACCGTACCGTTGGCCGTGGCGGCCCAGTGATTGGAGCCGTCGGTCGCAAGACTCGTCAGGACCTCGCCGGCCGTGAACACCGGTACGCGCTCGTAGAGTCCATCGGGGCTTCGGTCGATTCTGAAGAATGTGGTTTCCTGTATCCCGTACACGTCACCGCTCGGGCTCGACACCGTTGACTGGATAGCGGTGCTTCGAAACTGCACGGCACTCAGAAAGAAGGCGTTGCGAACGATCGACAGTCCGTTATCGGTCGCCGCGAAGATGTTGCCCTCCTTGTCGGCCATCACATCGTGAATGACGTTCGAGCGAAGCTCGGCATGAGGCGACACGGTTACGGCTCCTTCGTCTTCGACGAGCGTCATGAGACCTGAACCCGAGGTTCCCACGACAAGGCCTCCGTCCTCCAGCGCCTGGAGATCCATGATGTTGGGCAGCTCCGAGACCCGTCGCCAGTCTACGACGCGATGATCCCTGGCCACCCTGAAGGAGTAGAGTCCGTACGCTCCGCCGACCCAGATCGAACCGTCCTTTCTCAGGATGGCGGCGTTGATCTGTACCAGCTCGTCCGGTTTGTCGAGCTCGACAAACACGTCTTCGGCGCTGTTGAACACGAATACGCTTCCCCGCTCCGAGAAAGCGAGCACGTGACCGAGATCGTCTTCAACCAGCGTGTACGATCGTACGAAGGACACGGGCCACGAGGCCTGGGGAAACGTGTAGCGGCGCAGGCGGTCCTCCGCGATGCGAACGACGCCGCGTGCGTCCGCGACCCAGAGGTTGCCCTTCCGATCCTCGATCATCGTCTTCGGATAGAAGAGGAGAGAGTCGCTGGGTACCCGGCCGGCCGCCGCGACCGATCGAAAGCGAACCTCCGATCGGGCTTGGACAATCTGTGCGATGCCCTGATCGGTGATCACAAACAGTCGATGGCGGCTGTCGGCGTAGACGGACTTGACGTAGTTGCTGGGAAGTCCGTCCGCAACCGTGAACGACGTCAGCGCGATGCCGTCGAAGTGGACCAGGCCGCCGTCCGTCCCTATCCACACGAAGCCGGTCTCATCCTGATGGACGCTCTTGACCAGGTTGTTCGGAAGACCGCTGGCGGCAGTGTACTCGTCCACGACGTACTGCTGGGCCATCGCCGGAGCCGCTGCAGCGAGGAATACGCATGCGACCGCGACGTGATGCAGCAACCGGCCGGCATACCTTCTCGGCTGCGCGCGGGGCCGACCCTGCGGCGGGCGCAGCCAGGACCAATGGGGGGTGAGTGCTGGTCGGGTGGACGACAAGACTCTGACGATCTGAACTCGGGACGACACTCGATAACGGGCGATCATGTCCATTATCGGGCGAAAAGCCAAAAAGTTGAGTATTTGATGAAGGAAATGACGACCAGGAGGTGGCCGGACCCGAAAACTCGCGCCGTCACAAAAAAACCGCCCCGAGAGCATCCCGGAGCGGTTTTCGGATTGAGTGTGTCGCAGTTTCTGGCGATCGACGTTTTACAGCTCGCCGAGCGGTTCGCCGGACATGCTGACGATGATGTCTATGCGGCGGTTTCTAGCCTGCCCCGCAGCGTTGTCGTTGCTGGCAATCGGCCGCGCCTCACCGTAGCCGATGGCTGAGATCCGCTGCTCGGATATCGACATGTTCGCCAGCAGGTATTCGCGCACGGCATCGGCGCGACGCTGACTCAGCGCAAGGTTCGTGGCATCGTTGCCTCGCGAGTCCGTGTGGCCGCCCACAACCACCGGCGAGTTGGGAAACTCGCGCAGCACCCTCTGTACTTTCGTCAGGAGCGAGAAGTTGTCGGGCCGAATCTCCGCGCTGCCGGACGGAAACGTCAACCCGAACAGTCTCATGACGAGCTGGTTGCCCGAGATGGAGACCTCAGCCTCTTCGGGGCTGAATGCGGACTTGACGCGGTTGACTTTCTCCTCCTCTTCCTCGCGCTCGCGCAGCTCGGCCATCACGGCGCGCTCGCGCTGCTCGAGCATGGCGAGGCGGGTGTCGAGGGAGTCCACCAGCTCCTTGAGCCGGGTCATTTCGACATTACGGAGCCGGTCCACCTCGCCGTTCTTTCGGGTCAGCTCCTCCTGCAGGTTGGATCGGTCTTCGTAGAGGCTCTCGATGGACGTGATGACCTCGTTCGCGATCGGCTCCACACCCTCGGCGAGGTCGGCCGCGAGGCTCAGGCTTTCCGCCACACGCGCAAGATGCCCCTCCTGCTCGAGAACCAGGCCCTCGACGCGCTTGCGGACGTCTTCATCGATTCGGCGGGCCGCCCGGGCAATCCGCTCCGCGCGCACGAACTGCGACTGCGAACGACGCGCAAGCTCGCGGGCGCCGGAACGGTCGTAGCGGTTCTCGGTCAGCTCGCGCTCCGCCTGCCGGAGCAGGCCGTCTGCGTCGGCGAAGGTGGCCGCCGACCACTTCTGCGCCTCCGCCTGAACAGCGGCCTGTCGTGACGTGCGAGCCCGGCCGAGCACGTCGGCACGGATCGCGACCAGCTCGGCTGCGCGGTACACCTGCTCGGCGCTCGTGGCACGCGAGCGGGTGCCGTTCTGGTCACCGCGCTCTACCCGCTCTCCGGCCTCACGCATGATACTCTCGGCGTCCTTCCACTCGTTGGCGGCGAACTCCGGTGCGCCGGCCTCGGCCGCGGCGCTGCGCGCCTCCAGGGCAGACCGCAAGAGAACTTTGCCCACTTCCTCGTAGCCCTGCGCCTTCGTCAGCTCGGACTGGACCTCACTGAGTCGCTTGCGAATGTCCTCGATCTTGCCGCCACGCTCGTAGCGGCTTTTCGCCTCGCCGAGCTTCTTCTCGGCTTCCGAGAAGTGCCGGGGCGACACGAGATCGATCTGTGAAGCGCGGGCATCCTCGAGTCGCTGCTCAACCCTTTTGAGTTCGTCCTCGATCGCCTGACCTTGCGCGGCGGGCACGAAGGCGAGGGTCAACAGCATAATGGCGGCCGACGCGCGGCCAAGAGTTCTGAATAGCATGGCGGGAGACTGAATTTCGCGGAACAGGGTATCATTAAAACCTAGGATCAGGCAAAGGGAAATGCAATCAGTGGGACGACTCCGGCGGGCGCGTCCCCCGTGTGCCGATTGCATCACTGCGAACTTCTACGGTATAATCCGCACAGCCTGCCGCCGCCGATCGGTGGTCACCCCGGGTCCGTAATTCTCATAGACAGGAGAAGACCATGCAGGAACTGCTAGATCGGATGACGACCGACATCGGGCCGGTCCTCCTCAACGTACTCGGCGCGCTGGCGATTCTCGTCGTCGGCTACATCGTCGCCAAGCTCATCTCCTCCCTCGTCCGACGCCTCCTGAGCAAGACGTCCCTTGACGATCGACTTGCGGATGCGCTTTACAAGGGAAAGAGCAGGATCGACGTCGAACGCGGAATCGCGAAGGCCGTCTTCTACATCATCATGATTTTTGTGGCGGTCGCCGTGCTGCAGGTTCTGCAGCTGACGTTCGTTACGGCGCCGCTGAACGAATTTCTCGGCACCGTCTTCGGCTACCTGCCGCAGCTCATTGCGGCGGGCGTGCTCGTGCTGGTCGCCTTCGTTGTCGCGGGTGTGCTTCGACTTCTCGTCCGCAAGGGCCTCGAGGCGGCTCACATCGACGAACGTCTCGGTGGCGGAGGCGAAGAGGGCGAGAAGCAGACCACACTCTCCGAGTCGGTCGCGACAGCGGTCTACTATCTGGT
Source organism: Rhodothermales bacterium (assembly GCA_041580055.1). GTDB lineage: Bacteria > Bacteroidota > Rhodothermia > Rhodothermales > JABDKH01 > JABDKH01. Next base: position 6,205 of record JBFGEP010000050.1, read on the forward strand.
CTTCCTTCTCTTTCTGCCGGCGATTCTGGGCACCCTCGAGCTGGAGGGTCTTCTGCGCCCCGTCGAGGGTCTGCTCGGCGAGCTGCTCGCATTCCTGCCGAACCTGTTCGCGGCCGCGATTATCCTGGTCGTCGGATACTTCATCGCGAAGCTCATCCGGAACATCGTGTCCAACCTGCTCGCCGCGGCGGGTGCGGACCGGCTGGCGGAGCGGGTGGGGCTCAGCGGCGTGCTCGGGGCGCAGACGCTGTCGCAGGTTCTGGGCACGATCGTGTACGTGCTGGTGCTGATTCCGGTGCTCATCGCAGCGCTCAACGCTCTTGCGATCGAGGCGGTGACGGCCCCGGCCAGCGAGATGCTCGACCTGATCCTGACGGCCATCCCGCAGATTCTCGCCGCGGCCATCGTCGTCATCATCGCCTATGTGGTGGGCAAGCTGGTGGGCGGACTGATCGCGAACCTGCTCTCGAGCATCGGTTTCAATGCGTTCCTGTCCAAGATCGGGCTCTGGCGCGAAAGCTCGGAGGCGAAGAAGACGCCGTCAGATCTTGTGGGAGCTCTCGTCCTGGTAGCCGTGCTCGCCTTCGCCGCGATGGAGGCGGCCGGGCTTCTCGGTTTCGAGGCGCTGACCGGTCTGATCGCCGAGTTCCTCGTGTTTGCCGGCCAGCTTCTGCTGGGACTGGTCATCTTTGCGCTCGGCCTCTACGTGGCGCGGCTTGCGTATGACGCGATCAGCGGCAGCGGCATGAGCCAGGCGGCGCTTGTGGCGGTCGCGGCGCGGTCTGCGGTCATCGTGCTCGCCGGCGCCATGGCGCTGCGACAGATGGGCCTCGCGAACTCGATCATCAACCTTGCGTTCGGATTGGTCCTGGGCGCGATTGCGCTGGCTGCGGCGATAGCCTTCGGGATCGGCGGCCGCGAGTTTGCCCAGCGGCAGCTGGAGCGGCTGTCCGGGAACGGCGACGACAGTTGATCGCGCGAGGCACCGCTTCCGGCGAACAGCACTGAATTGTAGAGGTTCGGAATCGTACGCGGCCGTTCCGCGTAGGAGTGTGGCCCGGGCGCTCGGTATGCCCTGCACATGCCGAGCCGACGGGTCGCCCGGATCGATCCCACCAAAAAGGCTCACTCACCCATGAAGAAGCAACAGTCACTGGCCGTCGAAGGTGTCGCCGATCGGCGCGGCGCGATCCATTGGGGGGTGCTTCTGTTCATCGCCGGCTACCACCTCGCGCTGATCGTCGCGCTTCCGATCTATCTGTTTGTGCAGATGCCGGGACTCGCCCTGATCGGTCTCACGGCCGGCCTCTGGGCGGCGACGCTCGTGGCTATCACGATGGGGTACCACCGGTTCTACTCGCACAAGACGTACCGGGCGAGCCGGCTGCTGGAGCTTCCGTTGCTGTTCTTCGGAACGGCTGCCATCCAGGGCAGTGCCCTGAAGTGGGCCTTCGATCATCGCTTGCATCACAAACATGTGGACGAGGAGGGTGATCCGTACGGGACCCAGAAAGGATTCTGGCATTCGCACATCCTCTGGCTGTTCAAGCACCAGGCACCGCTGGAGGAACGTGTGGTCCGAGATCTGATGTCGAACAAGCTGGTGATGCTCCAGCATCGGTACTACGGCTGGTTTGCCACAGCGACCAACGTGCTTCTCGTCGTACTCGTCGCGATCCTGACGGGAGACCTGTTAGGTTCATTCGTGTTCGGGTTTCTGCTTCGCCTTTTCCTCGCGCACCATGCGACGTGGTTTATCAACTCGCTGGCGCATATCTGGGGCTCCAAGCCTTACTCCACGGAGCACTCGGCCGTGAATAACTTCATCCTGGCCCACCTGACCTTCGGCGAGGGCTATCACAACTACCATCACACGTTCTCGGGCGACTATCGCAACGGCGTGCGCTGGTACCAGTTCGATCCGCCGAAGTACCTCATCTGGCTGATGAGCAAGTTGGGCCTGGCGAGCGACTTGCAGCGGGTCAACCGCGTGGCCATCGACAAGAAGCTCGTGGCTGCGGACCGCAAACTGATGCTCGAGCACCTGCGGTCTCTGGAGCACCCGCGGCTGCAGGCTATGGTCGAGTCGATGGACAGCATGTACGAGAGCCTGACGGAGAAGCTTTCCCTGATGAAGACCGACCTGGACCGATACTCGGTTCTCAAGAGAGAGCAGGCGAAGGAGGAGATCCAGGTGAAGAAGGCGCAAATCCGAGAGCTCAAGAAGAGCATTCGCGCCGAGATGAAGGAGTGGCAGCGGATGTGCAACGAGGTGATCCGGCTGAAGCCGGCGACGGTCGACGCGTAGTCGCCGGAATCAGGAAGGGAAGAGGTCGGCTCTTCGATGTTCTAGCACTGGAAGCCGGGCGCGGGCACTTGCTATCTCTGAGATATCCAGGTCCGCCCAGATGACGCCGGGCCCGTTGGTTTCCTCGGCCTTGACGTTGCCCCAGGGGTCGACGATCATCGAATGGCCGTAGGTGGTTCGGCCGGGAACGTGTTCGCCGACCTGTGCCGGCGCGACGACGTAGCACAGGTTCTCGATGGCACGCGCGCGAAGAAGCACCTCCCAGTGAGCGCGACCGGTCGGCACGGTGAAGGCCGCAGGCACGAAGACGACGTCCGCCCCTTCGCTCGCGATCCTGCGGTACAGCTCCGGGAAACGCACGTCGTAGCAGATCGTGAGGCCGACCGTCAGGCCCTCGGCCGAGAAAGTGACCACGGAGTTTCCGGGAACGACATGGTCGGACTCGCGGTGGGTGTTCTCCCGGTCAATCGAAACGTCGAAGAGGTGGAGCTTGTCGTATCGGGCCAGCACGTCGCCCGCCGGGCCGATCGCAAAGCAGGAGTTGCTCACCCGCTCAGGGTCGCTCGTCTTGAGAGGGATGCTGCCCCCGATCAGGTGGATCTCGTGGCGGCGAGCCTGCTCGCGAAGGAAGTCAAGGCTCGGGCTCCGGTCCAGGTCCTCGGCGATTTGCTTCTTGTCCTCGGGACGCCCGAGGTACGAGAAGTTCTCCGGGAGCGAGACGAAACGGGAGCCGACCTCGGCAGCCGCACGAATGTGGACGGCGGCCGCGGCCAGATTGGCGTCGCGGTCGGGGACCGACGACATCTGGATTGCGGCGACCCTTACACGCATGGCGGAGTGGGTACGGGCTAGCGTCCCTCGTCGCCTTCGACGTGTCCGAAGACAGCCGTTCGACCCGCTCTGTTGAACGCCAGCACGTCGTAGGACTCGCGGTAGGCGCCCTCCATGCCCGGGGACCCGATCGGCATGCCTGCCACGCCGATGCCCGCAACGTCCGGCTTCTCCTTCAGCAGCTGCGTAACGAATTGAGCCGGGACGTGTCCCTCGACGACATATCCGTCGATCAGGCCGGTGTGGCACGTCCTGAGTCCTGGCGGAACCTTGTGCATGTTCTTGATGCCGGTCAGATCGTTGACGTCGTTAACCGTCACTTCGTAGCCTGCCTCTTTAAGGTGGTCGACCCACTTGCCGCAGCAGCCACAGGTGGGTGTCTTGTAGACGATGATCTCGTTGGCTGAGCTGCTTCGGAAGAACCCGAAGCCGACGGCGGCCGCGACAAAGACGATGGCCGCGAGGCCAAGGAATTTCTTTTTCACTGGTGATCCTGGACTGATTGTTTGCTGGGGATTCACCTATCCCGACGACGCGCACAAGGTTCCCCCGGCGTTGCGGAGAATGGGTGCAATTTGCAGGGTTCTGCCTCTCGTTCTGGTCAGGATTCCACTACACAAATATGGTGGAAACTAAGATGGAAATGCCGTAGGGCTGATGTAGTATCACCCACGCGAGGCCTCTCGACCACCCTACAAGCGGTCCCGCGTCCCTTAAGAAGCGAAAGACGAGGCGATGTTCACGCCGGACGGCACCGTCGTCCTCGACGCGAACGGTCACGCTGCCGTCAAGATGGACTTCGTGTGCCTGCAGTGCCACACGGACAAGACGGTCACGTGGGCTGCTGACTATGCAGCCGCTACGCACGTGGGCGGATTCGTGACGGATGTGGAGGACGCCGGCGAGCTTCCGGCCGAGTTTGCTCTCGAGCAGAACTACCCGAACCCGTTCAACCCGTCAACCACCATTCGTTATGCGCTGCCCGAGGCGGCAGACGTAACAGTGAAGGTCTACGACGCGATGGGCCGGTTCATGGGCACGCTCGTCCAGAACAGGATGCCTCCGGGCAACCACGAGGTGACGATGGACGCCTCCGGCCTCTCCTCGGGAATGTACTTCTACGAGTTGACGGCGGGAGACTTCTCTCAGACCAGGTCGATGATCCTGACGAAGTAGCGGGATCGTTCGTTTAGACCACAGGAAAGGCCGACCCGGGAATCCCGAGCCGGCCTTTTTCTTTGCCTTTGGAAATGGGGGACACGTGCAGTCGGGGATTTCGGACCGGGCGAGTACGGATGACTCTGTTTCCGTCAGGCCGGGGGTCGTCAACCAGACGCGACAGGTCCCCGGACGAAGTGCCTGTGGAGTGACTCCGGGGTGATGAAAACACGAAGTGCACTCC
>JBFGEP010000051.1:0-10493 GCA_041580055.1 Rhodothermales bacterium
CGAGAATGTAGACCGACGTCGGCACCGTCTCGGGATAGCCGGAGCGAACGACGGCAGAGGCGGTGTACGACCAGTGGGCCCCGGACCATGAAAGCACCGCTCGCGCCGAGCGCGGCACGTCGTATCGACCGGGCCGGAAATTGAATTCTCCGACTTCCGTCGACTTGCTTTCGGAAACGCCCCCCGTGTAAGACAGCATCGCCTGCCACGAATCGAGCTGCCACTCCGTCGTCACTTCAAAACCGTAACTCCTTGTTGTGGCGCGGACGTACTCTCCCAGCAACGCAGATACACCGATGCCCGGCCCTTCGAGTCCTTCCTTAGCTTGCAGCTCATCACGAGGAACCAATACGTCGTCGCTTGTACGGTAGTAGGCATCCGCCTGAATCTTGAGCGACCGAGCGAGGCGCGCCTCGATACCGAAACCGGCCTGTGCGCTCCTTGAGGGTCCGACACGGTCGTCCACGGGAACCCACCGGCTCGACACCAGATCGTACAGAAACGAGTAGCGATCCCGAAGACGGTGGAGGTGCTGAACCTGGGTGCCGGCAGCCATCTTGGCGATGATCCACGGCTTGATGGCGTAGCTGACGCTGAGACGAGGATCCACGCTGAGTCCGCCACCCCCCTCGAAGGAGGTCAACCGAATCCCTGGCTGCAATCTGAGTCGGGCTGCCGGCTTCCACAGCGTCTGTACAAAAGCGACGACCTCGAGTGCATCCACGTTGCTGCCGTCGTCGACGCCCTCCACGAGACCGGCCGAGCGCGAAAGACGCGCTTCGAGTGAACTCCCGAATCGGTGGTCCACGACGCTCACGCCTGTCTTGACGGACACGGCGTCGCTCGGAAGGAAGTTGGCGTCGACCTTCATCCCGAGGTCACGCAGTGACACCTCGTAGTCCGAAGCGACGACCGAGGAAGACGTCGGCCTTATGAACGTGGACTCGGTTCCTCGGTAGTCGGACTCGTACGCCGTGAACGTCAGCAGTAGTCGGTCCGACGGCACGTAGTGATAACGGGCGCTGAACACCTCGTTGCCCCAGCGGTGGCCCACCTCAAAGAAGAGGTCTGCCGGTCTGAGCCACGAAGAGAAGTCAAGAGAAATGTCGAACGGAAGACGGAGATCCAGATCGTCCCGGCCGCGGTAGTACGACAACGACAGCCGCGAGTGGCTCGCTGGACGAAACGATACTTTCGCGCTCCAGTCATAGAAATAGTAGCCGGTCCTGAGCGTATCCCGGCGTCCGTCCTCCTCCACGGGGTGCGTGCGCCCGATCAGCTTGTCGAAATACGACCGACGAGCAGACAGCATGAACGAGCTGGAGCCATTGATCGGTGTCTCGACCAAGAACCGCGCGCTCAGCGCATTGGCGGCGATCGTCGCGGACGGCCGCGTACGGCGCCCGTCCTTGAGCTCGGCTTCGAGCGCGGAGGACAACATCCCGCCCAGCTCCGCAGGAAAGGAACCGCGGTAGAACCTCACGTCCTGCAGAGTCTCCGTCTGAAACGTCGAGATCAGAGAGAACGCATGCGACGGGTGGTATACGGGCGCCCCTTCGAGGAGGTACAGATTCTGATCCGGGCCGCTTCCTCGGACGACGAGGCCACCAGCCGTCTCACCGGTGCGTTCGATACCCGGCAGCCACTCGAGCGCCTGGAACAGGTCCTGATCGTCGAGCGACGTCGGAATCTCGAGCAGCTCGCTTACCGGCAGCGCGACGACACCGGGAATCGCCGCAACCTCCGCTCTATCGCCCAGCTCGCCAACGACAACCACTGTGCGGGTACCGATGTGCAGCGGTGACAGCTCAATCCGGATCGGGTGCGCCGGTACCTGCACGAGCGTATCCACGGTCTCGTAGCCTATGTACGACAACCGGACCCGATGACGACCGGGCCCGAGGCCCGCAAGCCGAAAGGCCCCGTCAGCTTCGGTGACGGTACCCACTTTGAGCTCCGGCAGGTAGACATGGGACCCGAGAAGACCCTCACCGCCGTCGATATCCACCACCCACCCCGAGAGCTCGTGAAAGGTTGCGCGCTCCACCGAGGTCAGGACAAACTGTCGTGGTGCCACCTGCTCAAACGAGAGAGGCCAGCCCTGCAACACACAGCCTAGCGCCGCCCGCACGTCGCCGCCATCGTACCGGCATCTGGTAGACCGATCCTGAACAAGGTCATGCGAAAAAACGACGTCCACACCCGCCTGAGCGGAGACCCGTCCCAGGGCATTGGCCACGCTGATCTCCGCCCCGTCAAGGCGTATGGTCTGACCTGATGCGGGACGCGAGATGCAGACTACCAGGATGAGGGCGACCCAGACCCATGCGTTGACGTGCGTCGACATCGTGACGGGTGACTGCGGAATGCTCGGACTGAACGACGAACGGGATGGAGGTGCTTACGTCCGAGTCGCCGGTTTTATCCCCGAGCCAGATTTCGGGGTCCGCGCGCGCCTCAGTCCTGTCGAGGGACCAGTCGAAAACCATCGGCGGATCGCTGGACTTCCGCTCCGAGCGTCAGGCTCAGGACGTCCAGGATCTCCCGGACGTCGCGGCGGGCATCGAAAGTCCCGGTGATCTCCTTGGTCTGCAGCTCCGGAGCCGCCGAAAGGCGGACCCCGAATCGGTCGGACAACTTCACAGCTATCTCCGCCACCGTGGTTCCTCTGAAAATGAGCAGATCCGCCCATGCAAGCGCGTCGGCCAGATCGACCGTTTCGGGAGCTGATGGGTGCTCTCCGGCGCGGACAAAGCACGTCTCACCGGCAGAGAGGATGATCGGTGTCTGCCCCGCAGACTCCCTGGCCACGGAGACCCGACCCGAAGCCACCACAACATCCGTACGCTCCGAACGGCTCCGCACACCGAAGCTGGTCCCGACGACCGAAACGATGGCGGCCGGCGTCTCCACCTTCAACGGCACCGAAGAGGACGCGACGTCAAAGAAGGCATCTCCGGAGAGCCGAAATGCCTGTGGACGTTGATCCGCGGAGCCAGACGATCTGTAGCGGAGATCGGCCGGTCCCATCAGGCGCACCGATGACCCGTCCGCCATCGATACTGTGCGGACCTCACCCTGTCGTATTTCGATCTCGACCCACGCCGCATCTCGTCTCGCCACGAACAGCAGGATGCCGACGAAGACGATCATGGCGGCAACGGCAGACGTACGCCACGCCACGGAGACAAATCTGCCCGAACGTCGGCGAGGCACACCGGCATCCAGAGATCGAAGATGTTTCTCTCTCAAGGCCCAGCTGGCGTCGAAGTCGTCAGCCTCTTCTGCAATCCGGCCGACAACGTCTTCCAGGAAAGACGGGGCATCCAGCGAGTCTTGAAGAACCGGCCACTCGGTCTGCAGACGCTGGCGCTCTTCCGGCGACAGAAGGGAGCCCATGCCCGCGTTTTCAAGCGCGGCGAATACCAGTAGGTCCCGCGCCGGGATCGCCTGCAGCTGGCGTGAACGGACCGCCTCACAAACTGCGAGCCATTCGGCGTACCGGGCACGCAATTCCGCGTCCTCCCGCAGCGCCTGCATAAAGGCGCGCCGGTCGGGTGCCGGCAAGTCGGCTAGGTATTCAAATTGAATGTCCATGTGCTGCAGTGCATTAACACAAACATAGCCGTCGGCATCAGCGAGAAAGTAACAGGAGGGTCAACCAGGCAACCGCCCCCAGAATATCTCTGAGCCGTGCAAAGGCTCGCTTGACCTGCATCTTGATGGCAGCCTCCGTGGAACCGATGATTTCGGCGATCTCCGCGTACTTGTAGCCGTACTCTCGAAGCTCGATGATCCGACGAGCCTGGGGCGTCAGCGCGCCCAGCGCTCGCTCCACGTCGATCGAGGTGGACGGCCTGATCTCTTCTCGGAGTCGATCCGGCTCGTGTTCGTCGTTTAATACTCGCTCCTTGGGACCGTAGCGACCGCGGTAGAAGTCCTGCAGCTCAAACAGGGCGGCCTTCATCGCGAAAGACTTGAGGCTGCCGGGCTCCCGCAGGCTTCCAATCCCGTCGTGAATCCTGAGGAGCGTGTTCTGCACGAGGTCGTCGATCTCAGGTCGAAGGCTGATTCTTTTGATGAAAAACCCACGGACCACCGGCTCGAGCCACTTCAGGAGGTGTTCACGGGCACGGTCGTCCCCCGCGTTGGCTCGCTCAACGAGCTCTGCAATCTCCTTCCGCTGCGGTCTCATCAAGACTGTGACGTCGAAGTGGTCGCCAACAAGATCCCCACGGACGGCCTCCCCTGCAACGGAAGACGGATCGCCCACCTTCCACTACGCCACGGCCAGGGCGAACAGCCCGGCGACCATCGCCGACTTGGTGAGGGCGCTCGCGCGCGTGGCAAACGAGGTAAACTCCGTCCGCAGTGCCAACTCTGCAGCCGCAACCAGAAAGCCGCTCGCGACGAGCATGACTAGCAGATACGTAGCAGTGTAGTCGAGCCACAGGTACGGGACCGGCGTGAGCCCGACCGTTACCATGAGAGTAAAGGCGGCCAGTCGCGAGGCAGCGACGGCACCGTAACGGACAGCAGTCGATCTGGCGAGGTGGGCCGAGTCGCCTGCCCAATCCTCAATGTCCTTGATCACCTCACGGCCGAACGTCGTCAGGAATGCGAATATGGCTGCTGGCACCGCCGGGACACAAGACCCAACACTCATCGCGCCGAACAAGAGCGCGACGGCAACCACTGTGCTTACCACGGCATTGCCGACGATCGCTATCGACTTCGCTCGCGCGCTGTAGGCCACGAGCAGGGCGACAGACCCTGCCGCGATGAGTGCGTGCTGCACCGACACGAGGGCGGCGAGAGCCATTCCGCCGATCGCCAGCGTCGCCCAGAGCGAGAGTGCCTGCCGTGTCGAGAGTAGGCCGAGCGGCAGCGGTCGGCGCGGGCGGTTGACACGATCGATCTCGACGTCGTATACGTCGTTGATCACATTTCCGCTTGCGCCGACGGCCGTGGCCGCGAGCGACGACAGCAGGAGAGAGAGATTGCCGGGCCAGAGGAAAGCCGCCGACCCGACCGCAAGGATTCCTCCGACGAAAGTCCCCACGAAGAAGAGGGCGCAGTTCAGAGGCCTCACGATGAGAGCCGCACCCCTCAGAAGCCGCATGCTGGAGCCTCACTCGCTGGTTTCAAAGCGATTTGCCTCTCGATTCTTTTGAACCTCGTCGTGCCGGAAGATCAGTCCGTTCATCGCGATGTAGGCGCCCGGGGCCAGCAACTGGACCGCGGCCAGAGCAAAGCCGACATTAAACTCCGCGTCGCTCCCCTTGAACCTCGACGGGCTCAACGAACCCACGAGGACCATGGTCTTGCCTTCCACTGATGAGAGCACGCGAGCGGTCTCAACCATCGTGTCGGTCCCGTGCGTTATCAGAATGCGCCTCTCGCGAGCACGCTCGACATGTTCCAGAATGACGGTCCGGTCTTCGTCCGTGAGATCGAGACTGTCCTTCTGAAAGAGCGACGTGACGCTCCACTCGAACCGCACATTGACTTCCGTCAGGATGTCGGCAATCTGCGGGCGGCCCACCTCGTAGCGACTCAGCGCATCGAAGTACAGCTTGTCGATGGTTCCGCCGGTCGTGAGGATCAGAATTCGATCGGGCCGCAGTGGATGTTCGGTCATGACCTTTGGGAGAAGCCGAGCAGAAACGTCCAGATGATATGTGCGGCCAGTCGGACGGTTCGGCCGCCTTCGTCGACGAGCGGGTTGGCCTCGACCAGATCAAAGGAAGACACGGAGGGTGCAGCACCCGCGCGGAGAGCAAAATCGACGACCAGCTGCTGCTCGAGTCCGTCAACGGTCGGCGCGCTGACTCCCGGGGCATAGCTATGGTCGACGGCGTCGAGGTCAATCGTCAGCATCACAGGGCCGCCTTCAGAGGGCGCGAGACTGCTCGTCAGTCCTTCGATCGTGGTCGCGTCTGCCCAGATCTTCTCCGCCCCGTGACGTTCAAGGAAATCCATATGCGCGGTGGCGTTGCGGCCGGGCTGAAGGCCGGCCACGGTGTACGACTGGCACCTGGCGCTCTCGTGTTCGAGCGCCTGCCGAAAGGGTGACCCACTGTGTCCCTGGTCTCCGAGCAGAGGTCTGACATCGGCGTGGGCGTCCACGTTCACAATGTTGACGGGTCGGCCCGCATCCACGTACCCCAGAAAATGCCCGTAGGCCGTCTCGTGACCGCCACCCAGTATCACCGGCACAACGCCAGCGGACAGGCAGCTCGCGACGAAGCTGCCGAGTGCCGCCTGCTTTTCGGCGAGACTCCGTCCTGTCCGGAGGTTTCCCACGTCGATGGTCCTTTCAAGCACCGAGGCGTGCTGGCGCGCACTCCTCGAATCCGGCGTCATTGAGTAGAGCGTGCTTCGAACATCGTCCGGCGCATGTGCGGCACCGACGCGCCCGCCGTTTATCCGAACGCCGTCGTCCACCGGAAATCCGGCGATAGCGACAATCGCTTCTTCGGGATAATCCGAGGGAACGCGGGCGATGAAATGCCCGATGCGCGGGTCATCCGCAGAACCTAGAATCTGCCCGTCCCATGTATCGAAACCCGATGTATTCAGGCGCATCAGCTATCCTCCAGGGTGCCGTAGGGCCACGGCGGCGCAGCTCAGTTTCGCCGTGCCTCAAATACGATACGTCCTTGAATGAATGTGTTCAGAACGGCGTTGGGTCTGAAGTGGTAGAGCCACTCGTTCACGGAACCCGCTTCGACCAGAACGAAGTCCGCCTGCTTGCCGACTACAAGGGATCCCCGGCTCGAAGCCCGGTCGATCGCGGCCGCTGCGTTTATCGTCGCGCCACGGAGCGACTCCGCCGGCGTGAGCCCGTTCATCACGCATGCGAGCGTCATGGCAAGCGGCAGGTGATAACTCGGTGCGCTGCCGGGATTGAAGTCAGTCGCGACGGCAACCGTAGCGCCGGCATCGATCAGCGCCCGTGCCGGCATCGGTGACTGCCGAAGATACAGGGTAGCCAGGGGGAGGCATACGGCCACCGCACCAGATCCGGCGATCGCATGGATCCCTGACTCGCTGATGCACTCCAGATGGTCTGCCGACGCTGCGGAGACCTCCGCCGCCAGGGCGGCACCCCCGCCGTCCGTAAGCTGATCCGCGTGCAGCTTCGGACGCAGTCCGTGATCAGAGGCGACAGAAAAAATCCTTCGCGCATCTTCGATCGTAAACGCGGAATCCTCAACAAAAACATCGCAAAACTCGGCCAGGTTCTCTTCCGCGACGCGGGGTATAATCGCTTCGCAGATCTCGTCCACGTATTCGCTTCGACGATCGCGGTACTCGCCCGGGACCGCGTGTGCAGCGAGTAGGGTGGGCACGATTGTCATCGGACCCTCCTCGGACAGGCGCCGATATACGCGAAGCAACTTGATTTCGTCGTCGCGAGTGAGTCCGTAGCCGCTCTTGCATTCGACCGTGGTGACGCCAAGTCGCAGCATATAGACGCCAAAGTCTCGAACTCGCTGCAGCAGATCGTCCTCGGAGGCCGCGCGCGTCTCCCGAACCGTGCTCAGGATACCCCCTCCCTCGCGCGCGATTTCCAGGTACGACTTCCCGCGCACCCTCATCTCAAACTCATCCGCCCTCCAGCCGCCAAATGCGAGATGCGTGTGGCAGTCGACAAGTCCCGGGATAACAAGCGCACCCCCGGCGTCCATCGGCCAGTCGTCACGGTACCGCTCCGGCATATCGCGCTCGGGCCCGACCCATTCGATCGTCCCGTCCGACCACGCAAGCGCGGCCTTCTCGATCAGCCCAGCATCGGATGACCCCAGATCCGCCGCACAGGTCGCGAGGCAGCGGATATTGCCAAGAACCGGCATTAAAGCAGCCCCCCCACCTGATCTTCGACGGTTACGAGTAAGTCCCCACTTCGAACCAGCTCCATCGCAGGATCGAGGTCTTCCCGAAAGTAGTAGTCTGCCTCGCGGTGCGGTATCGTGCTCCGAACGAAGCCGTGAGCGGCGGCGACGCCTCGACCCGGTCGAAGAGGATGTCGGTAGTCCAGCGCCTGTGCTGCCGCAAGCAGCTCGATGGTCATTACCGTCTGAACGTTCTCGAACACCTGAAGCAGCTTGACGGCGCTGATGCTTCCCATGCTGACGTGGTCTTCCTGTCCCAGGCTGGTCGGAAGCGAATCGACCGATGCCGGATGACAAAGGACCTTGTTCTCGGAAACCAGCGCGGCGGCCGTGTACTGGGGGATCATGAAGCCCGAGTTCACGCCCGTCTCCCGCATGAGAAGCGCCGGCAGTCCATCCTGACCGGACAAAAGAAGATAGATACGTCGTTCTGCGATGCTCGCGAGCTCGGCCAGAGCGATCGCGGCGTAGTCCATTGCGAGGGCCAGAGGCTGACCATGGAAGTTACCTCCGCTGAGTACGGCGCCGTCGGGGAACACGAGGGGGTTGTCAGTCGCAGAATTAACCTCGGTCTCGATTACTTCGGTCGCGTGTTCGAGTGCGCCCCGGGTAGCGCCGTGCACCTGAGGCACGCATCGCAGTGAATACGGATCCTGTACCTTCCCGCAGTCCCGGTGGGACTCGAGAATCTCGGAGCCGAGCAGGAGACTGCGCACGTTGGCGGCCACGTTCACCTGCCCCTTGAACGGCCGCACCGTCTGGATACGTTCGTCGAACGGCACAAGGCTGCCCTGAAGTGCTTCCAGACTCATCGCTGCAATCACGTCGGCCAGCTTGACAAGGCGAAGACTCCTCTCCAGGACGCTCGCGCCATAGGCGGTCATCAGCTGCGTGCCGTTGATCAGCGACAGCCCGTCCTTCGGGCTCAGCATCACAGGCTCCAGACTGTTCTCCGCGAGTACCCGGTCCGCGTCACGAAAGCCCGAGCCGTCCTTCTCCCAGAAGAGCCCCCGGGCGACAAGCGGCAGCGTCATGTGCGCCAGCGGCGCAAGGTCTCCCGACGCCCCGACGCTCCCTCTGGACGGAACCGCGGGGATCAGGTCCCGCTCGACGAAAGTCAACAACCGGTCGAAGACGGCGACCGATACTCCGGAGTACCCCAGCCCGAGCGAGTGGATCTTGAGCTGAAGCATCAGTCGCGAGATGGAGCGCGGAACCCACTCACCGACACCGACCGCGTGGCTGAGGAGCAGGTTCTTCTGGAGCGTCTGGAGTTGCTCCTCGGGGATCTGTTCCTTCGCCAGCGCCCCGAAGCCTGTGTTGATACCGTAGTAGCTGGTGCCGTCGCTAAGTGCCCGGTCCACGATCGCCCGGGCAGCCACAACAGTCGACGGATCACGCCTCAGTTCAGCCAGGCTGGCATCCAGGTCATCGTAAAGTCGGGCTATTGTGACCTTGATCATCGCTCCTCGCTACCGCCGCACCATCGGCAGATCGATCCCCCGCTCGAGTGCCGTTTCGACGGCCGATTCGTAGCCTGCGTCTGCGTGCCGCATCACGCCCGTGCCGGGGTCCGCCGTGAGCACCCGCTCCAAGCGCCGATCCGCGCGCTCCGTTCCATCGGCGACGCACACCATTCCCGCGTGAATTGAGTATCCGATCCCGACACCGCCTCCATGATGAAGGGATACCCAGCTGGCGCCGCACGCCGTGTTCAGCATGGCGTTCAGCAAGGGCCAGTCCGCGATGGCGTCGGATCCATCCTTCATGCCTTCCGTCTCGCGGTTGGGTGATGCCACGGACCCGCTGTCCAGGTGATCCCGTCCGATCACGAGCGGAGCCGAAACCTTACCCTTCTCTACGAGCCAGTTGAACCTGAGCCCCATCTCGGCGCGCTCGCCGTACTCCAGCCAGCAGATGCGCGAGGGAAGACCCTGAAACCGGACTTTTTCGCTCGCCTGGTCAATCCATCGGATGAGCGACTTCTTCTCGGGGAACGTCTCGCGAACCGCGCGGTCCGTCTCATGAATGTCCGACGGGTCGCCCGACAGGGCCGCCCAGCGGAACGGGCCGGAGCCGCGACAGAAGAGCGGCCGGATAAATGCGGGTACGAATCCGGGTATGTCAAAAGCCTCCGCCATCCCGCGGTGGTCGGCCACCTGACCGCGAAGGTTGTTGCCGTAATCGAAGACGATTGCCCCGCCCTCTTTCAGGGCGAGCATCGCCGCCACGTGTTCCGTCATTGAATCCAGAACGGCCTCGTCATAGCCCTCCGGCGATCGTCGCCGGAGAGCTGCAGCCTGTTCCAGCGAGTAGCCCTTTGGAATGTAGCCGAGCCTGAGGTCGTGCGCCGACGTCTGGTCTGTGACAATGTCCGGCGTTACGCCCCGTCTCACCAGTTCCGGAAGCACGTCGGCGATATTCCCGGCGAATCCCACGGAGAGGGGTTCACATCGAGTCCGGGCCGTTTCGAGTCGATCGAGCGCCTCATCAAGGTCCGACGACATGACGTCGCAGTAGCCGGTCTGAACCCTCCGCTCGATCCGGGCCGGATCGACCTCGACGGCCAGCATGCAGCCGCCGTTCATGGTGGCC
>JBFGEP010000052.1:0-10475 GCA_041580055.1 Rhodothermales bacterium
CCCGGTCGTCTAATGGCAGGACAGCGGCCTTTGGAGCCGTATGTGGAGGTTCGAATCCTCCCCGGGCAGCGACAACGAGGCCGTGGTCTCGTCCGAACGAGCACTTCGGCCGTCTGAAACCGGGGTCCGGCCCCGCATCGTCGTAGCTATGATATTCTCACACCGCGACATTCCGGTCACCATCTTTTCAGGTCGATCGAACCCGGCGCTGGGCCGGAGTATTGCCGAAGCGTTGGGCACGGAGCTCGGCCAGGTGGCGATCAAGGATTTCGCCGACGGTGAGATCTACGTGCGGTATGACGAATCCATCCGAGGCTCGGACCTGTTCATCGTGCAGAGCACCCATCCGCGCGGCGACAACTGGATGGAGCTGCTGCTGATGATTGACGCTGCAAAACGGGCCTCGGCCGCGCGCGTCACGGCCGTGATACCCTACTTCGGCTATGCTCGACAGGAGCGCAAGGACCAACCCAGGGTGTCGATCGCAGCGAAGCTGATGGCCAACATGCTGACGACGGCCGGGATCGACCGCGTCCTTACCATGGACCTGCATGCGTCCCAAATTCAGGGTTTCTTCGACGTGCCGGTGGATCATCTCTATGGATCCGCTGTTTTCATCGACTATTTCAACCAACTCGAGCTTTCCAACCTCGTTGTCGTGGCGCCGGACGTGGGCGCGTTGAAGATTGCCCGGGCGTACGCCAAGCGTCTGCATGCCGAGCTCGCGGTGGTCGACAAGAGAAGGCCGCGGCAGAACGAAGCGGAGGTGATGAACATCATCGGAGAGGTCGAAGGGAAGAACGTTCTTTTGATAGACGACATCATCGATACGGCGGGAACGATCACGAGCGGCGCCGCCGCCCTGAAGGATGCAGGTGCCCTGGAGATCATGGCGGCGTGCACGCATCCGATTCTGTCAGGCCCGGCGTACGACCGCATCGAGTCGTCCGTGATCAGCAGATTGGCGGTGACCGATACGGTTCCGCTGAAGCGCCCTTCCGAGCGGATCGATGTTGTAAGCGTCGCAGATATTTTTGCCGATGCCATCAGCAGGATTTCTCGCGATGCATCGGTTTCGACGCTGTTTGTCCCGTGATCGGGTTCGGGATAGCAGCGAATCACAACTAGGTTCAGGAAATGAATATCGTCAAGATCGAAGCTCAGCCGAGAGAGGCCGGAAAGAAGACGGCAAGAGCCGCGCGCAAGGCAGGCCTGGTTCCGTGCGTGGTTTACGGCGCCGGAGAGCAAACCGTGGCGCTGCAAGTGGAGGCTGCCGCCCTGCGTCATCTGGTCTTCAGCGACCAGAGATACCGCGTTGACCTGAACGTGGGAGGCAAGTCGTACGACTGCGTTCTGAAGGACGTCGACTTCAATCCGACTACGGACCAGCCGGTCCACGCGGACTTCCAGATGCTGCGGCAGGGTGTCGTTATCCGTCTGTCCATACCGGTGCAGTTCGAGGGCAAGTCCAAGGGGCAGCTTGAAGGAGGTGAGATCGAGTTCCTCGTTCACGAGCTTGAGATTGAGACGCTGCCGCAGAACATGCCGGACCACCTGTCGGTGGACATCTCCGACCTGGATATCGGAGACACGCTGCACGTCTCGGACGTGTCGTTCGAGGGTGTGACGGTGGTCACTCCCGGGCGCCAGTCGCTGGTGACGTGCTTCAGGAGGAAGATCGTCGAAGAGGTCGTGGAGGAGCTCGAGGAGGGCGCCGAGGTGCCCGTCGGAGAGGAGGGCGAGGCGGCCGAGGGTGCTGCCACGGCAGACGAGGATTCGGAGGCGTCGGCAGATTAGCCCGGAGCGGAGTCTTGCGGTTGTTTGGGCGCTTTTTTGGGCGAAGAAGGGAGCCCGTTGAGATGGCGGCCCGCAAGCGGATTCTGATCGGGCTCGGCAACCCGGGCGACGAGTACGAGGACAACCGGCACAACGTCGGATTCCGCGTCGCGGAGCGTCTTGCGGAGAGGTGCCGGGCCGGCTTCGACACGTTCAAGAACAACGCCGTTCAGGGCGATGGTTCTTGGCGGGGCCATCCGGTCGTGGTGGCGAAGCCGACGACTTTCATGAACAGGAGCGGCAAAGCCGTGGCCGCCCTGATGAAGCAGCACGGTGTGACCTCGAGGGAAATCCTCGTCATCGTGGACGACATACACCTGCCGCTGGGCGAGGTACGGTTGCGGGCATCCGGTGGCTCTGGCGGCCACAACGGTGTGCAGGACGTTATCGATCGGTTGGGAGGCGGTGACTTCCCGCGGCTCCGCCTCGGAATCGGGCGCGAGTACTCGAGGGGCGGCCAATCGGACTTCGTGCTGTCGCCGTTTGACGATGACGAGATTCCGCTGGTCGACGAGGCGATCGATCGGGCGACGGATGCCGCGTTGACGTTTGTCAGGGAGGGCGTCGAAGTGGCAATGAGTCGGCACAATCGTCGGGGTGCCCGGAACGATTAGAATAATGCGTTAAGCGCTTCAAAGCGCCTCGGGAGCGCGATATTTTTGCCCGTTAATAACCGATAAGATGCAGGGATCGAAATAGTGGGCCTCCGCCTCGCAAGTCGAGCAAATCCTGCCCACGGTCTCCCGGCACGGGTCGTCCTTCTCCCACCACACAGGTCGAGGCTCGCCCGCCGAGGTACGTCCCGTTAACACGATTTTCGGATAAAATGACTGGGGGTCGCTGATACCCGTATGGACAGCAAACTGATTATGTACCTCGTGCCGGCCGCAGGCTTGATTGCACTGCTCTACGCATTCGTCCGCGCTCGCTGGGTCTCCAGGCAAGGTGCGGGAACGGATGAGATGATCGAAATCGCGAACAATATCGCAGAGGGGGCTCGTGCATTCCTGCGACAGGAGTATCGGGTGCTCGTGATCTTCGTTCTCGCCGTGGGTGCTCTGCTGGCGTTTGCAAATGCCGGCCGGGCCGACTCGTCATGGCTCATATCGGTTTCGTTTGCGACAGGAGCTCTTTGCTCCGGTGTGGCTGGATTTGTGGGAATGCGGGTAGCCACCAAGGCCAACGTGAGGACGACTCAGGCGGCGCGCACCAGCCTTGGACAGGCGCTGAACGTCGCCTTCTCCGGCGGACTCGTGATGGGGCTCAGCGTGGTCGGTCTTGGCGTGCTGGGGCTCAGCGTGCTCTTCCTGGCCTATAGCGAGATGTGGACGACGGTCAAGGTGATCAACGTCATATCGGGATTCTCGCTGGGTGCTTCTTCGATCGCGCTCTTCGCAAGGGTAGGCGGCGGCATCTACACAAAGGCCGCAGACGTCGGCGCTGATCTGGCCGGAAAAGTCTACGAGGGAATCCCTGAGGACGACCCGCGAAATCCTGCGACGATTGCCGACAATGTCGGTGACAATGTGGGCGATGTGGCCGGGATGGGAGCGGATCTGTTTGAGAGCTTTGTCGGGTCCATCATAGGTACCATGGTTCTCGGGGCCGCGTTCATGGGCGGCATTCGTGCCACGGGGACCGATGAGATTGCGGCCGTCGTACTGCCGCTTGCTCTGGCTGGTGTCGGGATTCTTGTCTCGATTCTCGGTTCACTGTTCGTGCGGGTCCGCGAAGGAGGTAATCCTCAGAAGGGGCTCAACATGGGTGAGTTCGGAGCGGCGGGTCTAATGGCCATCCTCTCGTACTTCATTATCCAGCAGATCCTGCCCGACTCGTGGATTTCGGGTGCGGATTCGTACACATCCATTGGTGTCTTCTTTGCTGTCTTGATCGGTCTTGCTGCCGGTGTCGTCATTGGCCTGGTCACCGAATACTATACGTCGACCCACGGGCGACCGACGGCAGAGATCGCGAAGCAAAGCATCACGGGTGCCGCCACAAATATCATCGCCGGGCTCGGAGTAGGCATGTTTTCGACCGGCATACCGGCGCTGGTTCTGGCATTTGCGATTATCGGTGCCGACTATTTTGCCGGGCTGTATGGTATCGCTATCGCGGCAGTCGGAATGCTCTCGGTTACCGGTGTTCAACTTGCGGTGGATGCTTACGGGCCGATTTCCGACAACGCAGGAGGAATTGCTGAGATGGCGAAGCTGCCTCCGGAGGTGCGGGGTCGGACGGACAAGCTCGACGCGGTCGGCAACACGACGGCTGCCATTGGCAAGGGCTTTGCCATCGGTTCGGCTGCGCTGACGGCGCTGGCGCTTTTTGCGGCGTTCATGCAGCAGGCTGGTGTTGAGAACATCGACGTGGCGAATCCGGTGATTCTCGCAGGATTGCTGATTGGCGCGATGCTTCCGTATGTATTCAGTGCGATGGCCATGGGGGCTGTCGGGCGGGCGGCGAGCGACATGATCACGGAGGTTGGCCGGCAGTTCAAGGAAATTGCAGGACTGCGTGAGGGCACGGCGAAGGCCGAGTACGCCAAGTGCGTCGAGATCTCAACCAAGGCGGCGATTCGCGAGATGATTGCGCCGGGCGTCCTCGCGATCTCGGTGCCGGTGATCGTAGGATTCATCTCGAAGGACATGCTGGGTGGTCTGCTGGCAGGCGTGACCGTCTCGGGCGTGCTCTTCGCGATCTTTCAGGCCAATGCGGGTGGTGCGTGGGACAACGCGAAGAAGCTTATCGAGGGCACCTTCACCCACAACGGTCAGGAGTACGGAAAGGGGAGCGACGTTCACAAGGCGGCGGTGGTCGGAGACACCGTCGGCGATCCGCTCAAGGACACGAGCGGACCGAGCCTGAACATCCTCATCAAGCTGATTGCGGTCGTTGCTCTCGTGATCGCGCCGCTGATCGCGTAGTCAAGGCAGTGTGATGCAGGGCGCCCGGGGGCTAGTGGCTCGCGGGCGCCTGTGTTTTCGGGCAACAGCGGTCCGTTCCGCCGGCCAACTTTTTTCGTCGGCGCGTGTACGAGGAAGCCCGGAGCCGTTGCCTGCAGCGCGTGCGTATATTCGGTTCCTCCCGATCGGTAGATGAAATCAGCATGGATCTGTCGACGCTATGGCCAGAGTAGAAGTCACGATGCCCCAGATGGGCGAGAGTATCACCGAGGGTACGATCATCACGTGGCACAAGCAGCCCGGTGATGCGATCGAGCAGGACGAAACCCTGCTGGAGATCGGTACCGACAAGGTCGACACGGACGTGCCTTCGCCGGAGACCGGTGTGCTGGCGGAGATCCTCGTCGCAGAAGGTGACACGGTAAATGTCGGCACAGTGATCGCCGTGATCGACACGGATGGTGTCGTGGCTGAGGCTTCGGCTGGTCCGGAGCGGGAACCCGCTCCGGCTGTGCAGCCGGCCTCAGAGGTCGCGGTCCCGGCGGCGGCCGCCGCCGCACTTGCCGAGACGGTAGCGGCGCCCGAGCCGGCAGCGGCCCGGTCAGCGGGAGGCCCCGTGGTTGACGTTGTGATGCCCAAGATGGGCGAGTCCATCATTGAGGGCACGATCATATCCTGGCACAAGCAGCCGGGCGAATCGATCGAGCTCGACGAAGTGCTTCTGGAAATTGCGACCGACAAGGTCGACACGGAAGTCCCCTCACCCGCGGCGGGCGTACTTCAGGAGATCCTCGTCGCGGAAGGGGAGACCGTTGAGGTCGGGACCGTGATCGCACGTATCGGCGGGTCCGCCTCAAGCGTCTCCGCGCCGGCGGTGGCACAGAAAGCGGAAGCGGAGTCGCCGTCGATTCCAGAGGCTGCGGGTGGCGGCGATGGAGCTGTCGATCTCGAGGTACGCGCCCAGCCGCACGCCATCTCGCGAAAGGGGGCGGATGGTAGGTTCTTCTCGCCGCTAGTCCGGTCGATGGCGGAGAAGGAAGGCCTCTCCATGGCCGACCTCGAGTCCATTCCCGGCACGGGTCACAGCGGTCGTGTCACCAAGAAAGACCTCGCGGATTTCCTGGCGAGACGCGGCGCCCCTAGCCCTGCGGTCGTTGCCCGGGCGCCGGCTCGCACTCCGGCGCAACCGATGGTTACCGAGGGCCGCGTCGAGATCATCGAGATGGATCGGATGCGCCAGATCATCTCGCAGCACATGATCGAATCGAAGCGAACGTCGGCGCACGTCACCAGCTTCGCCGAGGTCGACGTGACAAGGCTCGTCCGGTTGCGCGAGGCACGGAAGGCCGAGTTCCAGAATCGCGAGGGAGTGAAGCTCACGTACACACCGTTCTTCGTGAAGGCCGCGGTGGACGCTCTTCGGGAGCACCCGCTGCTCAACGCGTCGGTGGACGGTACACGGATCATCGTGAAGAAGGATATCCACGTCGGCATCGCGGTCGCGCTCGGCAAGACGGGTCTGGTCGTTCCGGTGATTCGCCACGCGGGTGACATGAACCTTGCGGGCCTTGCGCGTTCGGCGGCGCAGCTGGCGGAGCGCGCGAGGAGCAAGCAGCTGCAGCCGGACGACCTGCAGGGGGGCACGTTCACGGTCACGAACGTCGGGTCGCTGGGGTCGATCATGGGTACGCCGATCATCGCCCAGCCGCAGGTCGCGATTCTGGCTACGGGTGCGATCAAGAAGCGGCCGGTCGTCATCGAGGATCCGGAGCTAGGCGACGTGATCGCGGTTCGCAGCATGATGTACGTGTCGCTGAGCTACGATCACCGTATCGTCGACGGCGCGATGGCGTCCTCCTATCTGCAGCGGCTGATTGCGGAGCTCGAGTCGTACGGGCCGAGCTCGGTGATCTAGGGTTCGAGCGAGGGGCTGACTCTGCAGCCGAAGTCCGTTATTGCAATTCTGATGTCCGTTATTGTACCTTGGGTCAAACGGATAGGCGGTTCAGCCGTGCGGACTGCACGCCCGACTCGCCGCCGTGAGATCTTCAGTACATGGGCAACACTTCGAAGAAGTCCGGCCGCGGATCGAGCGGCCGGCGCCGGAAGGTCCTCAGCCTCTCGACGGGAGAGTTGCGACGGCGCATCGACGATTTCCTACGGGAATATCTGACGGAGAAGAGTCCGGCCACCGTAGGCACCTACCGCCGCGCGCTGAACGAATTCGAGCGGTGGTTTGTCCTGCGCCGCGGCAAGTTCGGCTTCAGCGTCGAAGGTGTGGTCAAGTACAAGGAGTACCTCATGGACGACCGCGGGCTTCACCAGGTCTCGGTGTCCACGTACCTGACGGCCCTCAGGCGCTTCTGCCAGTATCTCGTCGATATCGGGCTGCTCGCGGAGAACCCGGCGCGGCAGGTCAAGGGCAATCGCCGGCCGACGAGCCACTCCAGGGCGGTTCTGACAATGAAGGAGATAGCGAAGCTGGAGGCTGAGCTGACCGACCGCTCCGTGATCGGTCTCAGGGATCGCGCCATCGCGTCACTGATGCTGTACGGCGGTCTCAGCGAGATCGAAGTCGTTCGCGCCGACGTCCGGGACCTCGAGCAGACACTGATGGGGTGGTTCCTGCGGGTGCAGGGAAAAGGGCGGACGGTGAAAGACCAATCCGTGCTGCTGGAAGGCCGGGTCCTGGATGACCTCCAGGAGTACCTGGACGGCCGTGGACGAATCCGTCCGGAAGATCCCCTCGTCGCCTCACACGGCCATCGGTCGGAGGGCGAGCGACTCAACACGCGATCGGTTCGGAGCCGCATCAACCGATATCTCAAGGCGGCCGGAGTGAAGCGGCCGGGCATCACGCCCCACAGCCTCACGCACACGGCGGCCTTAATATGGCTCAACGAAGGCGTCGACGTGGAGGAGGTGCGCCGCCGGATGCGTCACGGAACCCTTGACAC
Organism: Rhodothermales bacterium; assembly: GCA_041580055.1. Taxonomy (GTDB): domain Bacteria; phylum Bacteroidota; class Rhodothermia; order Rhodothermales; family JABDKH01; genus JABDKH01. The sequence goes on from JBFGEP010000052.1 coordinate 7,700, forward strand.
GACTATGATCTACTTCAGGAAGCAGGGGCTCCTCGAAGGAAAGTCGTAGCGGGGCGCCAGCTACAGCGTCGTTCCGATCGTGAGCTGGTTCAGGCTCCCGAGCGACGACCAGGAACCGTAGGCATAGTCGACCTTGATCTTCCGAACGACTATTCCAACGCCAATCCCGAGCCCGGCCAGATCGAGACGGCTCTTTTGCTTCAGCGCCTCGTGTTTCCGGTGGCTGTACCCGAGCCTGACCTGGAACGCCGGTGAGAATCTCAGCTCGCCGCCGAAGTTGAGGTACTGAAACACGGTTCCGAACCCGGACGCCCCCTGGGGCGCGTCGCCGATATTCTGCAGATCGTACGCAGTTACCGTCACGAGCAGCGGCAGGTACCGCAGACGTTTGGCGACACCCACCCGAACGTCGAACGGCAGATCATCGCGGCTCTCGCCGAACGAATCGACGGTGAAACCGATGTTGTTGACCGACACGCTGGCACTGAATTGCGATTCCGGCAGCAGGTAGGTGGCACCGAGGTCGGCCGCCAGAGCGGACGCGCGATAGGACTCGATCGAGGAGTAGACCATGTGCACGCTGGCTCCGTATCGGATCCGATCCGAGTACTCGCGAGCCGCGCCGACCGTGAGCGCCAGATCTCCCGCGGAGAAAGTGCCCTCGCGTTCACCCAGCTCGTTTGCCCGTTCGAACGATCCCCAGCTCAGGAATCGCAGGCCGGCGCCGAACGAGGCGACGCCATCAAAATGGCGAGAATACGTGACGAACGCGGCGTTGATGTCCGAAACGTGATTGAGGTAGGAGAAGGAGACGGCGCCGGACATGTCGGGCCGAAGGAGGGCCGGATTGTAATAGAGCCCGTTCACGTCGCCGTCGTAGATCGCCATGAACGATCCGGCGAGTGCTGACGAACGTGCGGAGGGGTCCAGTTTCAGAAACGAGAATCCCGTCACACGGTCCGCCTGCGCCGCGGACATGCCGGGCAATGCGAGCCAGGCGAGGAAGAGTAGGCCGGTGGAGATGCGCATGAAGGTCGAGTCAGGCTGCTCCTTGACGACGTCGCCGACAGGGGTATCGGCACTGCGCGTCGCGCGTCAAGCAGGCGGGACGACTCGCGTGCCGAGATACGGTGATACCCGCGGAGACGACCTGAGTTCGGGGCCGGACCGTGTTTCGCCCGGCCGCGTCGGGCGCCACACTGTCGTCAAAAATTCTGGCACGCGGGGGAACGGATGGCGGTGCGGCAGCGTGACAGATCGCGGTTCGAGCGCCCCTTGGACCGCTTTTTGTTCTGGTACGTTTCCCGGTAGAAAACCCACTTTCTGACCTCTGGCGTGGCCATCGCGTTGCACCGGCGGACAGATTTTCGCAGCAGGCCCGACGCTCTGTCAGGTAGATGTTGCCGGTCGGAATCACCTCATGCTAGATCTGCTGAAGAAGTTGATGGGCGACAGCAATGAGCGGGAGCTCACAAAGCTGTGGCCCATCGTAGAGGAAATCAAATCGCTGGAGCCCGAGATACAGGCTCTCAGCGACGAACAGCTGAAGGCGAAGACGCTCGAGTTCAAGGAACGGATCCGCGCTGCCGTCGACGACATCGAGCAGGAGGAGCAGCGCATCAAGCGGCAGCTTCGTGCGCCTGCGGTGGTGGCGGTCGGTGGAGACGGCCAAGCGGCCGAGGAGGGCGGCGCCCTCGACCTCGGAGACCGTCTCGACCTGTACGATCGACTGGACGCCCTCGAGCGGGACTGGCTGGAGGCGGTCGAGGACGTTCTCGACGAAATGCTCCCGGAGGCTTTCGCGGTAGTCAAGGATGCGTGTCGCCGCATGCTGGGCACGACCTGGGAGGCGGGCGGTCAGCAGATCACCTGGGACATGGTTCCGTATGACGTGCAGCTCCTCGGCGGGGTCGTACTCCACCAGGGTCGCATCGCGGAAATGAAGACCGGCGAGGGAAAGACACTGGTTGCTGTTGCCCCCGTGTATCTGAACGCGCTGGCCGGTCGGGGTGTGCACCTCGTGACGGTCAACCCTTATCTGGCGGGGCGCGACGCAGAGTGGATGGGTCCCGTCTTCGAGTATCTGGGCCTAACGGTCGACGTCATCGACAAGCACGAGCCGCACTCGCCCGGGAGACGCGCAGCCTACGCGGCGGACGTCACGTACGGCACCAACAACGAGTTCGGGTTTGACTACCTGCGAGACAACTCATTTGTGATCGACCCGGAGCAACTCGTCCAGCGCGGTCATCATTTCGCGATCGTTGACGAGGTCGATTCCGTGCTCGTGGACGAGGCCAGAACGCCGCTCATCATCTCGGGCCCCGTCCCGCAGGCCGAGGACAACAGCTTTACCGAGCTGCGCGTCCCGGTGGACAAGCTGGTCTACGCGCAGAAGAAGCTTGTCGGACAGCTGGTGGCCGAGGCTGAGCAAAAGCTGAAGGACAGGGACGCGGCCGAAGAATCGGGAGACCGGAAGCTTCTGGCCGAGGTGGAGGCCGATGCCGGTCTCGCATTGCTCAGGGCCAACCGCGGTCACCAGAAGAACAAGAAACTCCGAAAACTGCTGGCAGAGCCCGGTGTCGCCCAGCTTCTGCAGAAGACGGAATTCCTGTATCTGCAGGATAACGCGAAGAACATGCCCTTCGTGGACGAGGAGCTCTACTTCGCTCTCGACGAGAAGCAGCATTCCATCGAGATGACGGAGAAAGGGAGAGAGTACATCTCGAGGACGGCGGGCGAAGACAAGGATCTGTTTGTGCTCCCCGATCTCGGC
>JBFGEP010000053.1:0-10298 GCA_041580055.1 Rhodothermales bacterium
GTACACTCCCAGTCCGCCGGGACCGACGCCGCGACCCTCGTCGCAGACTTCTTTCGCGCTGCGGGAGGCGATGTCGCGTGGCGCGAGGTTGCCGAACGCCGGATATTTCCGCTCCAGAAAGTAGTCGCGCTGCGCCTCGGGGATGTCGGCGGGCGGACGCTGGTCGTGGGCATTTTGCGGGGCCCAGACGCGGCCGTCGTTGCGGAGCGACTCGGACATCAACGTCAGCTTCGCCTGGTGATCGCCGCTGGGCGGAATGCAGGTCGGGTGAATCTGCGTGAAGCAGGGGTTGGCGAACAGCGCGCCGCGCCGGTGTGCCCGCCAGATGGCGGTGGCGTTGCAGCCCTTGGCGTTGGTCGACAGGTAGAAGACGTTGGCGTAGCCGCCGGTGGCGAGCACCACCGCGTCGGCCGCCCAGGAGCGCACCTCGCCGCTCACCATGTCGCGCGTCACGATGCCGCGCGCCCGGCCGTCCACCACCACTAGGTCGAGCATCTCGGTACGCGGGTGCATCTCCACCTTGCCGGCGCCGATCTGCCGCGCCAGCGCCTGGTAGGTGCCCAACAGGAGCTGCTGCCCGGTCTGGCCACGGGCGTAGAACGTGCGCGACACCTGCGCGCCACCGAACGAGCGGTTGTCGAGCAGCCCGCCGTACTCGCGCGCGAAGGGCACGCCCTGCGCCACGCACTGGTCGATGATGTTGTTGCTGACCTGCGCGAGCCGGTACACGTTGGCCTCTCGCGACCGATAGTCACCGCCCTTGATGGTGTCGTAGAACAGACGCCAGACGGTGTCGCCGTCGTTCGGGTAGTTCTTCGCGGCGTTGATTCCTCCCTGGGCGGCGATGCTGTGAGCTCGCCTCGCGGAATCCTGTATGCAGAAAGCCTTTACGTTGTAGCCGAGCTCGGCGAGCGTGGCGGCCGCCGAGCCGCCCGCGAGGCCGGTCCCGACGACGAGCACCGTGTACTTCCGCTTGTTCGCTGGATTGACGAGCCGAACCGAATCCTTGTAGTTGTCCCACTTCTCGGAGAGCGGCCCGGCGGGGATCTTAGCATCCAACAACATTAGCTTGCACCTCCGCTAAAGAAAACCCACAGGGGAAGCACCAGGAAACCCACCGCTATCAGGCCTGCGACGAGGCCGCCCGCCGCGTACACGACCGGGGTCAGTCGCGGACTCATTGCGCCGAGCGACTGCAGGGCACTCCATATGCCGTGCCTAAGGTGAAACGCCAGCAGGATCATTACGGCCGGATAGCCGAACGCGTAGTACGGGCTCTGGAATTTCTCGACCATCAGCCGCTTGAGGTCCCGCATGACCACCCCGTCGACGGTCACCTGGTACCCTTCGGCAAGGCCCGGGCCGTACTTGAACGACAGCACGTGGAAGACGAGGAACGCGCCCAGGATGATACCCGTCACGATCATGGAGCGGGAGCTGATCGTCTGCCGGCTCGGTTCACCCGCAGAGCGGTACTCGGCGTAGTCGATCGGACGGGCGGCCTGCTTGCCGAGGTAAATGCGAATCCCGAGCACGATGTGCACCACCACGAACAACAGCAGCACGAGCTCCACCGCGTACAGCAGCGGCCCGAGGCTCATGAGCGTGTGAGCGTACTCGTTGTAAGCGTTGGGATTGGAGCTGAAGAACGTCAGGTTGCCGATCATGTGCACGAGCACGAACAGGGTCAGGGCGAGGCCCGTAACTCCCGTCAGCACCTTGCGTCCGATGGGCGAAGAGAAGAGCAGCTGTAGCCTGGAACCGGTTGTCGCCATGTCCTGAAATCGACCTCTAGACCCGGAAAATCGCCGGGATAGCCAACTTTCAAAAAAAACTGAAAGTTTCCTGGTCCCTGCGTCTGTGCGGCTCGAAGTTAATAATTCAAGTCAACTTTGAAATGAGGGGGTTACACCCCCAGGACGTGGCAGTTATCTCCGGTCAACCGGGACGACTTTCAGATCTCGCGGACCGACGTACCGGGCCCGCGGGCGGATCAGCCGGTTGTCCTTCCACTGCTCGAGAAGGTGCGCCGTCCAGCCCGTAATCCGGCTCATCGCGAAGATCGGCGTGTACAGGTCGATGTCGATGCCGAGCATGTAGTAGACCGAGGCGCTGAAGAAATCGACGTTCGGATAGAGCCCCTTCTCGCTCTCCATCGTCTCCATGATCTCGGCGCTCATGTCGTACCACTTGCGCGTGCCGCGCTCCTCGCTCAGATCCTCCACCATGTCCCGAAGGATCGCGGCCCTCGGATCGAGGGTCTTGTAGACGCGATGCCCGAAACCCATAATCCTCTCCTTCCTTCGCAGCTTGTCCCTGACGAAGTCCCGCGGACTTTTGCCTGACGCGTCGAGCTGCTGAAGCATCTTCATCACCTCGATGTTCGCGCCACCGTGCAACGGCCCCTTCAGCGCGCCGACAGCCCCGCTCGCGGCCGAGTACACGTCGGACAGCGTTGCGCCGATCACACGAGCCGCGAACGTCGACGCGTTGAGTCCGTGCTCCGCGTGCAGCACCAGGCAGACGTCGAACGTCCTCTCCGCCGCCTCGCCGGGCGGCTCTCCGTTGAGGAGGTACAGGAATTCGTAGGCCGTCGAGCCCGTCTTCGTCGGAACGAGCGGCTCGAGGCCCTTGCGCAGTCGGTCGAACGTGGCGATCGCGGTCGGCATCCGCGCGGTGAGGCGAAGCGCCTTGCGGTAGTTCGCATCGAACGACGGGACGTCCGCCTCCGCGTCGAAGTGCGATAGCACCGACACCGAAGTGCGCAGGGCGGCCATGGGGCTCGCGTCCTCAGGCGTGGCCTTCAGCACGTCGTTGACCATCGGCGCCAGCGTCCGCTCGGCCCGCAGGCGGGCCGCTAGATCGTCCAGCTCGCGCCGATTCGGAAGCCGGCCGTTCCACAGCAGAAAGGCCGTCTCCTCAAACGACACCTTCCCGGCCAGCTCCCGGATGTCGTACCCGGCATAGATCAGCTCGCCCGCCTGGCCATCGATGAACGAGATCGACGTCTCGAGCGCGATCACGCCCTCCAGTCCGCGGGCCTCTATCGGTGCCGCCGCCTTCTTGCCTTCCGCCATGACGCCTTACAAATTGGCCTTGCCGTTCGATACTAGACCGCAGGTTGGAAGCCTGCGATCGCCGGATCGGGAAGCCGTAAACCCGGCCCCTAAGCGAAAATAAACGGCGCCGGAGAGTCTGGAGAAGAAATAATCCCGAATCGTCCGCTCCGTGGGATCCTCGCCCGGCTCCGCAGGATACAATCCGACCTGGGGGTCCCTGATGAACACTTGATGTCGTCCAGGGAAGCGGTTAAAGTACTTGTTGAACATCTCGGGTGTCTTGTCTGAGGCACACTCGGATCGTACTTTCTGAGCCGACCCCACCCGTGCGACCGCCGCGGTGCTCTTAGTCCGGCCGTCGCTCGAAACCCTCGGCCACGGTTCGTGGCCGCAGAGAAGACTATTTACAGTAAGCTTCATGCGAAGCCCGGTCGAGATTCCTTTCGTGCGTCGCCCTCGGGGCGTCATCCCGTCGACAGACGAGGGCCGCTTCCCGGCCCGGACGGTGGCATGGCTGATCTCGACCCTGTCACAGTTTGTAAGAAACTTCGCGGTTCGGCCGACAAAGCGGCTGCGCCGGCAGAGCAGTTCCGACCTACCGATGCTGCACGCCCATCACCTGGTTGTGCAGCCTTTACTGGTTTTCACAGGAGGGCCCGGTCTGTACAGAACAGACCAGATTTCGACACACTCTCCACCCCCTGCTTCCTGCCCGCACCTTGTTCTGTCTTCATATGGCCCGCCCGGCAACGGCCTGTTTGATCGGACCGCGCATCTCATGAATTCATGTCAAAAGAGATTGTTATCAACGCGGAGAAGGATCAGACGCGAATCGCCATCGTCGAGAACGGTGAGCTGGCGGAGATGTACTTCGAAGGACCTGAGACCCAGCGGACCCTCGGCGACATCTTCCTGGGACGCATCCGCCGCGTCCTCCCGAACATTCAGGCCGCGTTCGTAGACATCGGCCAGAAGACCGATGCCTTCCTCCATTTCTCCGATCTGTCCGACAACCTCCCGCTCATCAACGAATTCCTGAGCGCGAAGACGCCGGAGGTCGGTAAGACGGAAATCAAAGCCGTCCCGCACAAGCGCGTTCGTCGGCACCGCCCGCAGCACGGACGCCGTGGCAGCAGGAGCGACAGGACGCCCAGAGGAAAAGACGGCCAGAAGTCATCGGGCTCCCGCCCCACCGCCGAGGAACGTCATCGCCGGCGATCCGCCCAGCGTCGCAGCAGCCAGGGCGCCGGAAACAAAGGCAAGGAGAAAGCCGACAAGGCGTCGGCCGCGCAGGCGGCCCCCCTCGAGTCGCACCTCAAGCCAGGCGCGAATCTCCTGGTCAAGATTGTCAAGGAGCCCATCTCGAACAAGGGGAGCCGCGTCTCGACGGACATCTCCCTCGCCGGCCGCTTCGTGGTGCTCGTCCCGCTCGCCGACTACGTCGCGGTGAGCCGCCGAATCCAGTCCTTCAAGGAACGAAGGCGCCTCCGAACCCTCGCCAAGAGTCTGTTGCCGAAGGGCTTCGGACTTATCGTGCGCACCGTCGCCGACGGCAAGAACGCCAAAGCACTGGACACCGACCTTCGGCTCCTGCTGGACAAGTGGCGGCGAATCGAAAAGAAGCTTCAGGAAAACCCGCAGCCACCCACGCTCCTCCATGAGGACGTGAGCATGGTCTCGTCCATTATCCGGGACCTGTTCTCGGAAGAGTTTGAGCAGATCGTTATCGATAATCCCCGACTCCACCGGAATGTCAAGAATTACGTGCACGCGGTAGCGCCTCACGTCGCGCCGCGGGTAAAGCTGCACAAAGGATCGCAGCACGTTTTCGCCCGGGCCAAGATCGACAAGTCCGTGGCGGAGGCCTTCGAGCCCAGGGTCAATCTGCCGTCAGGCGGATACCTCATCATCGAGCACACCGAGGCCATGCACGTGATCGACGTCAACTCGGGGCGTGCCGGCAAGGGCCTGAGCCAGGAGGAAAACTCGCTCAGGGTCAACCTCGAGTCAGCGCGAGTGCTTGCAAAGCAGCTGCGGCTGCGCGACCTCGGCGGGATCATCGTCGTCGACTTCATAGACCTGCGTGACGACAGAAACAGAAGAAAAGTCCACGACGAGCTGAAGAAGGAATTCAGGAAGGACCGAGCGGTCACGAAGATCCTTCCGATGAGCGACTTCGGGCTCGTGCAGATCACGCGTCAGCGGCTTCGCCCCAGCATCACGACCACGGCCGACTCGTCCGGCAATGGCAAGCCGGAGATCGAGGAGAAGAGCGTTGAGACGGCACCCACTCGACCTCCCGCGCAGAAGCAGACTCGACGTTTCGAGACCCCCGCCAAGGTGATCCGACGGATGGACCAGTGGATCCAGCGCTACCGCGATGCGGGCAAGAAGGCACCCCTGACATTGCGCGTCCATCCGTTCACGGGGGCGTTCCTGACGCGCGCGGTGCCGAGCCAACTCACGAAATGGAAACTCAAGCACCGAGTGCGCATCCGGCTCGTCGACGATGAAGACGTCGACCCAATGAAGTTCAGGTTCTTCGATTCGTCCGGCACCGACGTCACGTTCCCCCGGCGATCGCAGAAAGAGGGGGGCCCATCAAGGAAACAGGGCGACGCATTGAGGAAAGAGGAAGAGACGTCCCGAAAGCAGGATGAGGCGGCCGGGTCACAAGATGACGCACCCAGGGACGATGGAGCCGCGCCCAAGGCCAGAAAACCGTCAAACAAGCGGCCCCAGCATCGCAGACCTCAGCATCGAAAGCCGACCCCAAAGGCTCAGAAGTAATCCCACCCACGCATGAAGGCAGAGCAGATTCTCAGCGAACTGGAAGACGTGGCGCGCCGACTGGGAGTCGACGTCCGCGTGGAGCGCGGCGGTTTCCGCGGAGGCCTGTGTCAGATCGACGACGCACAGGTGATCGTGCTGAACAAGCGGCAGCCTGTCGAGGCGCGCCTTGCCATCATCGCCGCCAGCCTCAAGAGCCTTCCGGTAGACACCGTTTTCATGCGCCCGGCCGTGCGTGAGGCTCTGGAGTCGTCGTGGAGTAGCGATACCGAAGTCGAGCTCGATGCGACCGGCCTCGACGAGTGACGTCGAATGAAGGTCAGGCTGCTAGGAACGGGCACGTCGACCGGTATTCCGGTCATCGGATGCGGTTGTACCGTGTGCACCTCCGACGATCCCCGCGACAAAAGACTGCGCTGCTCTTGCTACATCGAGACGGATGGTGTTCACATTGTGATCGACACCGGTCCCGACTTCCGTCAGCAGGCGCTGCTCTACGGCATTCCCCGCGTGGATGCCGTCCTTTTCACGCACCACCACTTCGACCACGTGGTCGGGCTCGACGACCTGCGTCCGTTCTGTTTCGACTCCGAAGCCCCCATTCCGTGCTACGCGAAAGAGAACACCGCCGTTGTGATGCGGCGCATGTTCGACTACGTGTTCGGCGACGGTTCCTACCCGGGGGTTCCGAATCTTGAGCTTCACAACGTGACCGATCCGTTCACCGTACGGAGCCGATACGACGCATCAAGGGAAACCGGGATCATTCCGGTCGCAGTGGATCACGGCGATCTCCCGTTGCTGGGATTCCGCATCGGTGACTTCGCGTACGTCACGGACACGAATAACATCCCCGATGACAGCCTCGAGCTGCTGGCCGACCTCGACGTCCTGATTCTCGATGCACTCCGGGTGCGCCCGCACCCCACCCACTTCACGATCGATGAAGCGGTCGCGATGGCGCAGAAGATAGGAGCACGCGAGACCTATTTTGTTCACATGACCCACAGCGTGCTGCACGCGGAGACCGAGGCCGCTCTCCCGGCGGGTATTTCGCTGGCGTACGATGGGCTTGGGCTCGAAATCGAGACTCGACCCGGCACGATTTGATACCTTGAGGCCAAAGCAGGCACGGAAGTCCGATCATGAACATCCTTGTACTCAACGGCCCGAACCTGAATCGGCTGGGATCTCGCGAAACGTCGGTCTACGGAGAGACCTCACTGAAAGAACTGGAAGCGCGCCTCACGGGGCGTTTCCCGGACGTTCAGTTTTCCTTCTTCCAGAGCAATCATGAGGGAGAGCTGATCGACCGCCTCCACAGCACGGCTGACGACGGGACCGGCGGCGTCATCTTCAATCCCGGAGGCTATACCCACACTTCAGTCTCCCTGAGGGATGCGGTCGCTTCCATCGATACGCCCGTCGTCGAGGTGCACATCTCCAACACGGCCGCTCGCGAGGAATTCAGGCACGTGTCGTTGATCGCACCGGCGTGCATCGGCCAGGTCTCCGGGCTGGGCCTTGACGGGTATCTCGTCGCCGTCCATGCGCTCCTGCTGCATCTTGAGAGATAGGTGGATGGCGAATCGGATCCGATCGCGGTCGACATCATGAGCTTCGTCCCGCGCGTCAAGAAGCTGGCTTCGGAGACGGCCATTTACGGCGTCTCGTCGGTGGTGGGGAGGCTCATCACGTTCCTGCTCGTCCCCTTCTACACGCAGTTCTTCGCGCCCGACCTGTACGGCGTCGTGATCCTGATCTACACGGCGTTCGTGTTCCTGAATATCCTCTACACGCACGGCCTGGAATCGGCCTACCTCAAGTTTGCGTCCGGCGACGAGGGGCGCACGAAGGCGCACGAGGCGTTCAGCTCGGCCACGTGGTCTTTGCTGCTGACGTCGGTGCTCCTGTCGGTGGTCCTCCTGTCCATGAAGCAGGCCGTCGTGACGACCATCGGGATCGAGGAGCGCTGGTTCTTCCTGGTCTACTACGCCGTCGGGATCCTGACGCTGGACACACTGGCGGTCGTGCCTTTCGCGGAGCTGCGCCTCTCGAACAGACCATGGATGTTTGCCGGCATCAAGCTGGCCAACATACTGACGAACGTCGGGCTGAACGTGCTCCTGATCGTGGGGCTGCGGTGGGGCATCGAGGCCATATTTGTGGCCAACCTGGCCGCCTCGGCGCTGTCGCTGGTTCTTCTTCTGCCGATGTACGCCAGACTGCTTCGCCCGAGTCTGAATGTCGATCTCTGGAAGAAGATGATGCTCTTCGGCCTGCCGTTTCTGCCGGGGGGCCTCGGCTACGCGCTCACGGACCGGGTGAACCTGTTCTTCCTCGGGCGAATGAGCAAGGGCAACGTCCTTCGGTTGTACGGCGAAGAGATCGATGTGGGGGAGCTGGCGGAGCGGGCCGACTCAGCCGCGCAGGCTGCGGGGGAAGGAGCCGCGGCCCTGCAGCAGGCCGCGGACGCCGTCTACGGCCAGTACGTGGCCGGGGCGTTCGGCACGATCTGGAAGCTGGGCATATTCATGATGCTGCTCGTGCAGATGTTCAGATTCGCCTGGCAACCGTTCTTCCTCCAGCATGCGGACGACGAGGACGCACGGCCGCTGTTTGCGAGGGTGTTCACGCTGTTTACGGTGGTGGCGGCTTTTGTAGTGTTGGCGGTTTCCTTCTTCGCCGAGGAGCTGGTGGCGATTCCGCTGCCCGGCGGTCGCACGCTCATCGAGCGGTCGTACTGGCTGGGCATCGGACTGGTGCCGGTCGCCCTGATCGCATACTTCTTCCAGGGCTGGTATTACAATTTTTCGGCCGGCGCCTACATCGCGAACAAGACGCGGTACTTCGTCCACAGCACGCTTGCAGGCGGTGCCGTGGCGATCGTCCTGAACGCCGCCCTCGTACCGACCTTCGGCATGCTCGGTGCGGCATGGGCGACGGCGGCTGCGTACGCCGTGATGTCGCTGCTGCTCGGGGTGCTGATCTATCGCCACTATCCGCTCCCGTACGAGTGGGTGAGGGTCACCGCTACCGTAGCGCTTACCGGAGTGCTTCTGTTCTGCTGGTATTATTTCCCGGCGCTGCAGTCGGCGGGCCCGGAAGGTTTGCTACTCGTGCTGTTCGTTGCGGGCATCGGGATCGTCGGCATCGCCGGAAGAGGGATCCGTCGTGCTACAGACGAGACCAGTCAGCAACCTCAATGAACGCGTACGGAAGACCGTTCCAGTCGCCCCTGTAGAGACGACCTGAGACGCGGAACTGGCCGGGCGCTGCTCGCTGCATTTCGCGCCGTTCATCAGCTTCGAGCTTCAGGACGTACGAGTTGCGCTGGTCCGTCTCCAGAAAGAGATCCGTGAAGGGCTCGTTGCCTCGAACGGTCACGCCCCCCTCGACGGTGAGGATCTGAGCGTCCGCCGGCGTATCGCCTGTCGTTGCGCAGGAGACCAGAAACAGGGTCATAATCGCCACAACTAAACAGTGGACAGGGGTCGCCCTGGGCGCTCTTCGTCTCATGCGTGGAACTTTTGAAATGCCTTAAAGGAAAAATGGGGTCTGCGGCTCGCTACCGAACTGTCCAAAGGTAGGATGGCCCGTTGTGCGCCCGCAACCTTTCGCGGCGGCCTCGCGTGAGGTCAGGAAAGCCCGCCGGCCGATGAATCTTCTACCGTGCGGGTGACAATCTCTCTAATCAATCCCCGTCCATCGCAATTCCCCAAGCATGAAACGACTACTCTGCTTCGCCGCCGTCGCCGCGCTGGTTACGCCGTCCCTCGGCCAGATTACTCCAAGCGAGGTCGCCGGGGTATCCGAGAAGAGCGATGATGCCCCGCAGATCGTACACGTCACCGACGTACTGAACCGGCGGCCGGAGGCCATCGCCGCGCTTGCCGAGTACCACGCGCTGAAGGCCGCCGGGCAGCTTCCACTCCCGGGCAAGACGCAGTTCGTGGCGGACGTCGGGGATACAGTTTCGTTCAGAGTCTACGACTTGTCCGACCAGATATGGAGCAACGAGGACTTCATCCTGACCGTCGAGAGCGGCGTCGCGCGCGTCTGGGTATCAGTATTCGAGTCGGACGGGCCGGGAGGCAATGGGCACGTCACGGCCGAGATGGCGCAGGAGATCAGTGATGCTCTCGCGTTCACGACCCCGACGCGTTCCTACAATCCAAACCCGCGTATTGTGGCGAACAACATCGAGGTGTTCGGTACTCCGCCGGACCCTGACGGCGACGGGAAGACAGACTTTCTTCTGTATGACATCATTGACGGCCGATCCGGAGGCGAGTACGTGGCGGGGTTCTTCTTCGCAGCCGACCTGTCGCCTACGGGCCCTGGCAACGGTAGAGACGTCCTGTACATCGACTCCAACGAAGGCCTTGCCAACCGGCCGGTCGAAAACGCACTCGCCACGACGGCCCACGAGCACCAGCATCTTATTCA
>JBFGEP010000054.1:0-10013 GCA_041580055.1 Rhodothermales bacterium
CCCGGTCCGAATCTCGATGTCGGCGCTGCTACGCCTCCCTGATCCGGGTTGTACGACTTCACCCCCCTGGATCAGGAGGTCCGGAATCTCGCGCATCGGCGATCCTCTTGACTGTGTACGGCTCTGGGAGGTAGAAAAGTAGCAAGTCGGCCCGGTCGCGGGCGCCGCGTCTCGGACTGTTCTTGATGAATTCCTGTGTCATCGCAACCGACCGCTGTCGCGAGCGGGCTGCAGCCGCCGCAGCGATGCAAAGTAACTCCTCGCGATGCAGTGTATTTTGACGCCCGACAGAATCCGATAACCCGCGCGCTGATCGTGACGCTCCGCCGAAAAGATACCCTCGACCACGCTCACAATCTCTTGCAGTCGCCGCCGCCCGCGGAGCTATATCCGACGCGCGCCGAGATCGACCTCCGTCGCCTCGTGAGCAACCTGGACGTCATGCGGCGCCGGGCCGGCGGCTCCGAAGTAATGGCCGTCGTAAAGGCGGACGCCTACGGTCACGGAGCGGTACCTGTGTCGCGCGCCCTCGAGAAAGCCGGCGTCGACTACCTCGCCGTGGCCCAGCTGCAGGAGGCGGTCGAGTTGCGTCGAGCCGGTATTCGCGCACCCATCCTGGTGATGGGTGTGCCGTTGCCCCGAGACCTGCGCGTCTACTCGGAGCTGGACCTTGATGTGCTGGTTGCGTCACCGGAGTGGGCCCGTCGGGTGGCGGAACATGTCAGCCCGGAGAGACCGCTCTCGGTCCACCTCAAGGTCGACACCGGGATGCACCGGCTCGGAATGGAGCCCGCGGCGGCGCTCGAGACCACCTCCATACTCGAGTCGGCCCGGGGAGTGAAGCTCGCCGGTCTCTGGACCCACCTCGCGTCCGCCGACGAGCGGGAGAACCCGTTCACGCTCGAGCAGTATCGCGCTCTTAAACCCGTCATCGATAAGATCGGTGATCGTTTCTCCCGCATTCACTTTGCAGCGAGCCACGCCGTCCACTACTTCCCGGAGGTAAGCGTTTCCCCGGACAAGAGCCTTATCAGGATAGGTCTGAGTCTGTACGGGTATCTGCAGGACCCTGCGTCTGCGACCGAGCTTGGCCTCGAGCCTGTGATGCGGGTAGTGTCCCGTGTTGCGCAGACGCGGATCGTGGAGGCGGGTGAGACAGTGTCCTACAACCGTCGATGGACGGCGAGTCGGCGTTCCGAGATCGCGACGGTTTCGTGCGGTTATGCGGACGGCTACTTCCGGTCTCTCACGAACCGTGCGCAGGTGAGCATCGGCGGCAGGCGGTATCCGGTGGTGGGCACGGTCTGCATGGACCTGATCATGGTCGACCTCGGCCAGCCGGGTTCGTCCGCGGTCAAAGAGGGCGATCCCGTGGTCCTGTTCGGCGAGGGAGGGCCGAGCGCGCATGATGTTGCGCAGTGGGCGGGCACGATCGTCTACGAGGTCTGCACGAACGTGTCCCGGCGCGTGGCACGGGTGCACCTCGGTTAGAGGGCACGGGGACAAAGACGACCCCGGCCTGCGGGCCTTCGGAGGCGAGCAATTTTGTGTGAAGATCCAGTCCAAGGACGTTATATTTAGCACTCCGCTGGTCGGGCGGGCGCCCGGAGCAATTCACCATTATCATCTCGAGTCTCTAGAATGGCCGTTACATCAGAACCTTCTGAAATCAACATCCTGGTCGTCGATGACGAGGAGGATGTGGCCGAAGTCGTTGGTCATTTCCTCGCACAGGAAGGCTTCACGGTCCACAAGGCGTACGACGGTGACGAGGCGCTTCAGAAAGCCACTCCCGATGTCGACCTCATCATTCTTGACATCATGTTGCCGGGTCTCGACGGTTACGAAGTCTGCCGGCGGCTGCGCTCCCGTGTCGAAACGGAGACGATTCCAATCATCTTCCTGAGCGCAAAGGTCGAGGAGGAGGACCAGGTCAAGGGCCTCATGCTCGGAGGCGATTCGTACCTGACGAAGCCCGTGTCGCCGCAGGTCATACTCGCCAACGTCAAGGCGATCCTTCGCAGAAGCGGTGTGGAGGAGAGCCGCACGCTGCAGGTCAACGGGCTTACGATCTACGAGGACGAGTACCGGGCCAGCCTGGACGAGAAGGACCTCGGACTCACGCTTACGGAGTTCGAGTTGCTGCGCTATCTCGTGCGGCATCCACGCAAGGCTTTCACTCGCCAGCAGCTACTGGAGACCATCTGGAAGGATGCGATGATGGTGACGGAGCGAACCGTCGATGCCCACATAAAGAACCTTCGCGAGAAGCTCGGAGCCTTCGCGGAGCATATCCAGACCGTTCGCGGTGTCGGCTATCGTTTCGTGCGCGAAGGAAATATCGAGGCGTAGAGCACGCTAACGCGCCGGCTCCGGCACATCGCTTTTTCCATGCGGCTTCCCTGGCGCACGTCGACTCGAGACCGAACGTGGTTGCAGTCTACGCGTGCATCCACGCAGCTGCTGATGATGCTCACGTTTGTGGTGTTTGTGGGCGTGGCGGCAGCGGCGGTCTGGCTGTATCTCGCTTTCGTGCTGCAGGGAGACATCGACACGGCGCTGGAGCGGATGTTACGCGAGCAGGCACAGCGGGTGGTCACGCTCATCGAGGCGGCCCCCGACGAAGAGGTGCCATTTGTCATCCGAGAGTACGCGAAGCTCGGCGAGATGCACATCACGGCGGTGCGCGATGGAGAAGTCGTCTGGGAGGAGATGCATCTTGCGCCCGGCAACGACACCGTGGTCCCGTCGGTGGGGCCCGTAGCCGCCATCGGCCCCGGCGAAGCAGTCGATACGCGCATCACGGCTGAGACCGGCGCCGTGGTGCACTACTTCACGATCCGTCCGCAGGAATCGGCCCTCACGGTGCGCGTCGGGCAGGGCGAGCCGAGGCTCCTTGCTCTCGTCAACCGAATCAAGGCTGCCCTTGTCGTGGGAATGGTGCTGGCACTGGCGCTGGCTGTGCTCGGAAGCTGGCTGGCGGCACAGAGAGTCACCGTTCCGTTGACGGAAATTCGCAACAGTGCCAGAAGGATCGCCGAAGGGGACTTCGAGCGCAAGATTGTCGTGCAGGCGAAATCGTCGGAGTTCAGGGACCTCGAAGAGAGCCTGAACCGGATGTCCGAGAGCTTTCTGGAGAAGATCGACCATCTTCAGAGGATGGCCGCCGTACAAAACGAGTTCATCGGCAACGTCTCGCACGAGGTTCGAAACCCGATCTTTGCGGTCGGCGGCTACGTCGAGGCGCTCTCGTCGCCCGGACTGACCGACGAGCACCGCGCCCTGTACGGCGAGAAGGCGCTGACAAACCTGCAGCGTCTCTCCAACCTCTTCAACGACCTGATCGAGATCGCGCGGCTCGAGTACCGCGAGGACCTGCTTTCGCCTGTCGACTTCGATGCCTCGGAGCTGATCATGGAAGTCGGCGACTCGCTGCGCAACAAGGCCCACGACAAGGGACTCGATCTTGAGGTCGAGAACCCGATCCTGTTCGTGCATGCGGACCGAAACAGGATCAGGCAGGTCGTCGTCAACCTCATCGAGAACGCCATCGCGTACTCCGACGAGGGCGTCATTCGGTGCAAGCTCGCTCACCGGCAGGACAAGGTGCGCATCGAGGTCGTCGACACGGGGCGCGGCATCGACGAGCAACACCTGGAACGCGTTTTTGAGCGATTCTATCGCGTCGATCCGGATCGGTCCAGACGCAGCGGCGGTACGGGGCTGGGACTCAGCATCGTGAAGCAGATTCTGCAGGCTCACGGTCAGCCGATACACGTCGAAAGCACCGTCGGCAGCGGAACTCGCTTCTGGTTCGAGCTCCCGTTCGCACCAGCTCCGGAGGAGGTGGAGGTCTAGCGGGACAAACATTTCAGGTGTTTGTGTCGTTTACGCCTCTCGACGCGCCTTCCAGCGCCGATACTCACCCAGACTCTACTCGACATTCCGCCCGCACGCGAGGGTCGCGGCTTACCGTATCGACCCTGAGCGGCAACTATTTGCACTCTATGGCCGAATCGCAGAAGAAGTCAGTTTCATCGAAATATGATGCGCGCGACGTCGCCCGCGTAAACGGCGGCAACGGAAGCGACACCCCATCGGACCCGGGCTATGAAAGTGACGTGCCGGTGCAGCTGCTGAGTCCGCAGGACTTCGAGGCCGCTGATCTCGTCGCGGTCTTTCGGACGATGCTGATTTCGCGACGCCTCGACCAGAAGATGCTAACGCTCCTGAAGCAGGGCAAAGGCTTCTTTCACATCGGCAGCTCCGGTCATGAAGCGGCGCAGGCGGCTGTCGCGATGTACGCGCGACCCGGCCACGACTGGTTCTGCACCTACTATCGTGATCTCTGCACGGCTCTCTCGCTGGGAATGACCTCGCGGGAAGTGCTGCTGGCTCACCTCGCCAAGCGGGACGATCCCAATTCCGGCGGCCGCCAGATGGCGGAGCATTTCGGGTCCAGGGAAAAACACATCATGACGACGTCCTCGTCGGTGGGCGCGCAGTTCCTCCCCGCCCTGGGCTTCGGAATGGCGGTCCTGCGCACCGGCGGTGACGCATTCGTGTACTGTTCGTGCGGTGAAGGAGCGACCTCGCAGGGCGGCTTTCACGAGGCGCTTAACTGGGCCGCTCGTATGCAAGCGCCGGTCCTGTTTTTTGTCCAGGACAACAAGTACGCGATCTCGGTGCCGTCGCACGATCAGACGGCCGGCGGTACGGCTTACAAACTCGCGCGAGGCTACGAGGGCCTAGCGCGGGTCCGGGTCGACGGCACGGACTTCTTCAAGACGGCCAGCGTCGCCCGCGCAGCGATCGATCACATCCGGGCCGGCCACGGCCCCTTCTGTCTCGTGGCGGACGTAGTACGCCTGCTGCCCCATTCGTCATCCGACGATCACGCGAAGTATCGCTCCGAGGAGGAGCTAGAGAAAGACCGACAGGTGGACCCGATCGCCCGCATGGAGATGCAGCTGGTCGAGGCGGGCATCCTGGACGAGGAACGGATCAACGAGATTCGCAACGAGGTCACGGCCCAGGTCGACAAGGACACCAGGTGGGCGGAGTCGCAGCCGGATCCGGATCCGGAGACCGCAACCACGCACGTGTTCTTCGAGGGCGTGCTCGACCTGGAGTACGAAGCGCGGGATTCCACGTGGAAGGAGGAGCCCATCGTGATGGTGGACGCCATCAACCACGCCCTGGTCGAGGAGATGGAGCGCAACGAGCGCGTCGTCGTCTACGGCGAAGACGTCGCCGGAAACAAGGGAGGTGTCTTTACGGCCACGAGAAACCTGACCAGCCTTTTCGGCGAGGATCGTTGCTTCAACTCGCCGCTCGCGGAGGAGTCGATCGTCGGCACCGCTGTCGGGCTGGCGGCCGCGGGCTACAAGCCGGTGATAGAGATCCAGTTCGCCGACTACATCTGGCCCGCGATGCAGCAGCTGCGCAACCAGGTAGCACCGTTCCGCTATCGCTCGAACGGGGACTGGGAGTGCCCGATGGTGATTCGCGTGCCATGCGGGGGATACATCCACGGCGGGCTCTGTCACTCACAGAACATCGAGGCCACCTTCGGCCACATTCCGGGATACAAGATCGCCATGCCGTCGAACGCGACGGACGCGAAGGGCTTGCTGAAGGCCGCGATCCGAATGCGTGACCCCGTTCTCTTTCTTGAACACAAGGCGCTATACAGGGCAGCCGCGGCGCGGACGCCCGAGCCTCACCCGGAGTACCTTCTTCCGTTCGGGAAAGCCGCGATCGTGCGCGAGGGCTCGGACCTGACCGTCGTGACCTACGGGATGATGGTACACAAGGCCATGAACGCCGCGAAGACCCTCGAGAAGGAAGATCGATCGATTGAGGTAATCGACATCCGCACAATGGTGCCGCTGGATTCCGAGACCATCATACGGTCGGTCCGCAAGACGAGCCGCGTGCTCGTCGTGTATGAGGACCACGAGTTCGCCGGGTTCGGCGCCGAGATCGCGTCGCAGATCGCCGACCAGGCCTTCGAGGTGCTGGACGCGCCGGTGAAACGCCTCGCGGGCAAATTCAGCTGGATCCCGTTCGCCGATCCTCTCGAGAGAGCCGTCCTGCCGCAGGACGCGGACGTGCTGAACGCGATGCGAGAGGTGCTGGACTACTAGCGGCGACTAGACCGCGGCGAGCGCGTTGTTGAGGTCCTCCAGGAGGTCGGCTATGTCCTCCACTCCGACGGAAATCCGTATGAGAGAGTCGCTCAGCCCCGCCTTGCGCCGCTCCTCCGCGGGCACCGAAGCGTGTGTCATCGACGCCGGATGTTCTATGAGGCTTTCCACCCCGCCGAGGCTCTCGGCAAGAGTGAACACGCGGGTCGCCGAGAGAACGCGACGTACCGAGTCGACGGTGTCGTCCCTCAAGGTGAAAGAGAGCATCCCTCCGAAATCAGACATCTGCCGGGACGCCACGTCGTGGCCGGGATGGTCGGGCAGGCCAGGATACAGAACGGTGGCGACCGCAGGGTGAGCGGCAAGATGCTCCGCGACGCGCCGCGCGTTTGAACAGTGCCGTTCCATCCGGAGGTGCAGAGTCTTCGTCCCTCGGAGCGTCAGGAAACAGTCCATGGGGCCGGGAACCGCGCCCGACGATTTGATCTGAAAGCGCAGCTTCTGCTCCCAGTCGTCCCGGTTGGTGCAGACCGCGCCCCCTATCACATCAGAGTGTCCGCCCAGATACTTCGTCGTCGAGTGCAGCACCAGATCCGCACCGAGGTCGATGGGCCGCTGCAGAAACGGCGAGGCGAAGGTGTTGTCGACGACCGTGTCCGCTCCGTGCCGCTTCGCCAGGTCGCACACCGCTTCGAGATCCACGATGCGCATCAAAGGATTGGTCGGCGTCTCGATCCACAGCATTCTGACGTCCGGCCCCATCGCCCGCTCGACGTTAATCAGGTCCGTCATGTCCACAAAGTCGAATCGCAGGCCAAACGGCGCGAACACCTCCCGAAAGAGGCGGAATGTGCCGCCATACATATCGTTGCAGCCTACAACCCTGTCCCCCGGGCGCAGGCCCTTCATAATCGCGTCCATGCCGGCGACTCCCGAGGCAAAGCAGATCCCGTGACGGGCGTTCTCTAGCGCGGCGAGGTTTCCTTCGAGGGCTGTCCGCGTCGGGTTGCTGACCCTTGCATACTCGTACCCCAGGTGCTCGGCCGGCGCGCTCTGAACGTAGGTGGAACTCTGGAATATCGGCGTCATGATAGCGCCGGTGGAAGGGTCAGGGTGCTGACCCGCGTGGATCGCCAGCGTGCCGAATCCGGGCTGTTTCTGACTGGTGTTCATCGCCTGATAGTGTGGTCTGTCGAGGGAACGGCACTCGTGAGGTGCACGGGGAGCTCCAAAACGCAAGAGCCCGGATTCCTCAACGAAATCCGGGCTCCGGGGATCTACACAGGATCCACTACATGTCGTCGTAGCCGGCGCAGCTCTGAACCGACTTCGCCATGTCCTCCTGGTCGGTCTGGACGTACGCCGAGAACAGTGCCTGGCATACACCCGTCAGGTCCTGACCCTCACCCTCTGCGAGCTCCTTCGCTCGCTCGAGCGGGCCGATGGCTTCGCTGAAGCTCGCTCGTCGCATCTCGCCCAGCTCCTCCATCTTTGCCTCTCGGGCCGCGATATCGGAATCCGACATGTTGGAGCGATTGTTTCGCAGCTCATCGTCGATGGCGTTGATCTCCTCCGAGAGCTCGACCGCCAGGTTGATATAGGACGCACCAAGATTGTAGAATGCGTTTCCGTAGTCCGGATCGAGCTCAACGGCTCGCGCCAGATTCTCGATGGCCTTCTCGTACATCTCAGCCTGCAGCAGTAGCGAGCCGTAGTTGTAGAGGTACAGCTTGTTGTTTGGGTCCCGCGACAGCTGATCCTCGTACTTGGCCATAGCCCTGTCGAGCTGCCCGCTTGACTGGTAGGCGTTCAGCAGTTGAGCCTGGACGTCCGAATTGTCCGGGAACATCTCAGCTGCTCTTTCGAGGAGTGGCACCGCGTCGGCGGACCGATCGGTCTGGCGATACAGGTCGGCCAGAAAGACGAAGGTCTGGGCGTCGTTGTCTCCGAGCTCGACCGCCTTTTCGAACGGGTCGATCGCGGCCGCAAGCGAGCCCGCATTAATCAGCGAATACCCCATATTCACATACGGGCCGGTCGAGTCAGGATAGATCTTGGTCGCGTTTCCGAAGAACGCGGCTGCCGTGCCGTACTCCTCCTGGTTATCACGACCTCGATTGAATGCCTTGCTGCCAAGGTCGAACTCCTTGTAGTAGGCGAGGGACATCTCTCTGGACACGTCCAGGCCGAGCTCGGTAGCGCGGCGGTAGGCGACGATCATTTCGTCCACGAGAGCCGAATGCTGCTCCGCGTCTGAAATGGTCGCGGCCTTTTCCTGCAGCACATCGCCCTTGAGCTTGTGTGCTTCGGGGTTGTCCGGATTTGTGGTCAGCGCCGTCTCGAGATTTTCCAGAGCGCGATCGTAATCCTTGTTTCTAAGGTCGAGCTTGGCGCCCTCCACGTTGGGATCGCTGGAGCAACCGTCCGCCCCGGCGAGCAGCATAAAGCCAAAGGCGAGCGCGAGCACTAATGGCATCCTCTTCATGATTTCCGCCTCGTTTCTATTTCCTTCAAAGTCGGATTTGCTAAACAGGAACAACAGCGCGCACGTAAGTCGCCCTGCAGACCAGCAGAAGCTACAGTCAATAGAAAGTAAGATGGGCCCCCAGTTGTTTCAAATATTTCGCCAAGAGTTCGCCACCGCCAAAAAAGCGCCTCGACGCTGCGACAAAGGCTGGGGCGATTCATAGTTTCCGCTGTCAATGCCGCGTCCCTACAGATGGTGATAGAACCCAGATCCGAATCGCTGAGGGCATTCCTCGAGGGCATCCTGGACTATGCCGGGCTGTTCCCGCCGGCCAGCCTCAGCCTCGAGCAGGCGAGGCGGAATTTCTCCAGATACCTTGGTGGCGCAGACCACTGGATCCTGAGATCTTTCGTCTGTCCCGCCGACCGACTTTCGGAGCTGACCGTCTTCGAACCACCGGCCGGGTCGGGCCCGGCACCAGAGATCACCGTGCTGGGGCCGGCCGCGGCGAACGAGGAGGAGTGGCGCACGGCCTGCGAGACGGCCTTCGACGGGGCCGCGGAGTATGAGAGGAAAACCGCCGGCAACGAAATGGTCGCGGCTTTCGAGATGAAGATCCCAAGTGCCGTCGCGTCCGCAAGGACGTCGCTCGAGAGAGGCCTCGCATTCCTGCTCGAACGGGCTGCAGACAGGACGGCTGCCGACTACTTCATCGAGGTTGCGCCGCCGGCCGATGATCCAGCAACCGTAGCACACCGTGTAGCCGAAGTCCGAGCGAAGTACGCGCCCGTGGGCCTCGGCCTGAAGATTCGGACAGGCGGCGTGACACCGAAACAGATTCCACCGGCGTCCGACGTTGCCCGGTTCATCATCGCCTGCCGCGACCACGGGGTCCCGTTCAAGGCAACGGCCGGACTACACCATCCGTTGTTCCACTTCAGCCGGCAGGTCGGCGCAAGCATGCACGGCTTTCTGAACGTCTTCGTTGGGAGCATGGCTGCGCATGCGAACGCCCTTGACGCCGAAGAACTGGAGAAGCTGCTGGTTCTTTCGGAGCCTCCTATGTCGTGGGACGACGACGGTGTGAACTTCGGACCGCACCGCGTCACGACCGATCAAATCCGGCGGCTTCGAAAGAGCTTCGTCGTATCGTTCGGAAGCTGCAGCTTCGACGAGCCGAGAGAAGACCTGCCTTCCCGACGAACCGGCAGGTGCCACTAGCCCCTCCGCCTCCGCGATCGTGCAGTCGAGCACGAACTCTCCGATCGCCACACCTGCGTGCCTCGAGGTGTCACCGCGCCGGACAAAAACTCCGAACGGCAGATTCTGGATCGGGAAGTGCGAATCGGCGTCGACGGGGACGAAAGATCGCCGTTCCGAAAGCGGTTTGTCGGGCA
>JBFGEP010000055.1:0-9904 GCA_041580055.1 Rhodothermales bacterium
AGGAGCGCCAGGATTGCCGCGTAGGTGCGATCGAAAGCGGCCGTGAACTGAAGGTAGATCGCGAGGCTGAACGTCTCGTATCGCATCAGCGAGACGACGCCGAAGTCTCCGGCCACGTGGAGGATTACGAGGATGGCGCCGGAAAAAAACGCCGGCCGCAGGTTCGGCAGGGTGACGCGGCGGAAGACCTGTGCGGACGTCAGCCCGAGCGAGCGAGCGACCTCCTCCAGGCTCGCGTCCATCCTCAGCAGCGCCCCGCGTAGACTCAGGAAGAGATAGGGAGAGAGATAAACCGAGAGGGCGATCATGGCGCCCCAGTATCCGCGAAGGCTGGGTACGTCGAAGCCGAGGATCCTCGAGAGAGTTCCGTACGAGCCGGTCGCCCCGAGAAGTACATAGGCGAGGACGTACCCCGGTATCGCGAGTGGCAGCACACCCAGCACGGTGAAGATCGGCCGTCCCGGAAGGTCGGTGCGCGAGGTCAGCCATGCGAGGGGTGCGGCGAGAGCTGTGCTGCCGACCAGCACGCCTGCGGCGAGCAGCAGCGTGTTGACGAGAAGCTGGAGGTTCCGGAGGCTGAAAACGAGCTCGGCCGTGCGGGCCGCGTCAGCGCCGAGGGCCCGGACTGCGAGGTAGAAGACGGGAATGGCGAGACCGACCGCGACGACGGCGATCGGAATCAGGAAATACCAGCGGACGAGTCTGTGAACTGCTGTCGCCACGGGGCTACAGAAGCCCCACCTCCCGGAGCATGTCGAGCGTGGCTTCGAGGTCCTTCAGGTCGTCGAGGGCAACGCCAGGTCGGAGGGCTTCGGGCGCGGACCCCGTGTCTTCACCGGCGACCACCGGAAGCTCGAAAGTCTCGGTGCGGAAATACTGCTGCGCTTCCTCTCGCGTGAGGAAGTCGACGAAAGTCAGGGCGGCCTGAACACTCGAGCTTGTCGACAGCAGTCCGATACCGGCGACGTTCACGAGGTTGCCGACGTCGCCGGTGTCGAAGGACGTCTGGTCGACGGGGAAGTCCGGGTCCTCTGCCTTGAATCGGTAGAGGTAGTAGTGATTGGGCAGGCCGAAGTCCACCTCACCGTTCGCGATGCCCTGCAGAATTGCGGTGTTTCGGGCGTAGGAGACGGCGCCGTTGGCTTTCATCTGCTGAAGCCATGTGCGCGTGCGGTCGTCACCCTCCGCAATTCGCATCGCGGTGACGAACGACTGGAACGAGCCGTTGGCGGGTGCCCAGCCTACGCGACCGGCCAGCTCGGGAGCCGTGAGATCAAATACGGATCGCGGGACGTTTTCCGGCTCGACTCGCTCGCTGGAGAACGCGATCGTGCGGGCGCGACCGCTCGTGGCGATCCAGCTCCCTCCGGTCCCGGAATATCCGGGTTCTACGCGCTTCAGCAGGGAGTCGGGGAGCTGCCGAAGCAGGCCCGCGGCAGCCAGGGCGCCAAGCGCACCCGCGTCCTGCCCCCAGAACAGGTCTGCGCTGCTGCGGTCGCCCTCCTCCATCAGCGCAACCGCCAGTTGCGCGGTGTCACCGTATCTTACGCTCACCTTCTGGCCCGTCTGCTCCTGAAACTTGAGAACGAGCGGCTCGACCAGAGACTTCGAGCGACCCGAATAGAGGGTCAGCTCCGTTGACACCGGGGACGTACAACCAGCCGCGATGAGAAAGAGGGCGCAGATCAGAGGTCGATGCATGAACACGTGTCGTCTGTGATCAGGGCACGGCGGATCCGGCCGGACCCAGTGCTTATTTAGACTGAATCTAAAAAAGATCGCCCATTCTCGGCTTCCTGCGGCGCGTCCACATCCGGTTCCTGCGGAATCTTCATCGCCCGCCTCGTCAACTACAGTCGTCCGATCAATGACTGATATCCGCCCGGCCGCCTCGACTGAGGTCTTTTTTCTCGGGGAGTCGGAAAGGACCCGCATCAGGGAGGGTGCCGTCGGGGATGCCGGGCTGAGAAACCGGCGCATCACGTCGATCGACGCGACGTTCGTTCGGGGCCGAAGGGAGTCCGTCTGGTTTGTCGGGGGTCCGGTCGCCGACGCCCTCGAGGCGACAAGCACCCTCGTGCGGGAAGGCTGCCACGTGTTCATGGATATCGCCCGATCGCCGTCGGTCCGGGATCTCGAGCGTCTCACGAAGATCGCCGCCGAGGCCGGCGTAGCGGTCGGGCTCAGCCGGCCACTGAGGTTTGCCTCGGACTTCGAGGGGTGGTCCTCCGCGGCTACGGTTGCGATCGTTGATGCTGAGTTCGCTTCTGCTGGCGACTCGTGGAACGAGCGGCTGGCCGCCACCCTCGATCTTTGCTCTTTTGTCTGCGGAAGCGCACATGCGCAGCGCGTGGAAGCCTCGATCGTGCGCACCGACGGAGTCTGGCCCCTGCTCGCCGCGTGCAGTCTGCGCTTTGACAACGGATCCCTTGCGCTCGTCAGCCTCCGGCGGGCGGACGCAGCTCGGCCAGGCCTCTCCTGCACCGCCGCCTTCGGCTCGCACATGCAGCAGGCCGAGATCATTCTCAAGGACGACGCAGTCTACCGGGAAACATCTGCCTTCCTTTCCGAGGTTAGACACAAACGGCGCGCACCCGTCCAGGTGTCGGATGGGCTCGCGTGCGCGCGCCTAGTTGAACAGGTACAGGCGAGCCTCAGATAGCCGCCCGGGAAATCACGATGGACACGGACATCACCGAATCACTCGCTGGCACGCCGCTGGGCCTTGTCCTCCAGCGCGTCGGTGAGATCGCCGATCGGGCCGGTGTCGAGACCTACACCGTTGGCGGCGTCGTACGCGACCTCATTCTCGGGCGCTCAACGAGCGACATCGATTTCGTGACCCTCGGAGGCGGCACGGGCATCGAGCTCGCGCGCGGGGTGGCGGCCGACTTCGGCGTAAAACCGGTCAGTGTGTACCCGAAGTTCGGTACCGCGGCCGTGAGGATACCGCCCGAAGGCCCTTTCGCCGAGGGCCTGCTTCTCGAGTTTGTCGCAGCTCGCCGGGAGAGCTATCGAGCGGATTCCCGCAAACCGATCGTCGAAGACGGAACGCTCGAGGACGACCAGCTCCGCCGCGACTTTACGATCAACGCGATGGCGATCGCGCTGAACAGACAGCACTTCGGTTCGCTCGTCGACCCCTTCGATGGAGTCGCGGACCTCAGTGCCGGCGTTCTGCGCACTCCGCTCGAACCGGAGAAAACGTTCGAGGACGACCCGCTCCGGATGGTTCGGGCGGCCCGCTTCGCCGCCCAGCTGCAATTCCAGATCGAGGCTTCCGCCTACCAGGCGATGACCCGCCACGCTACCCGCATCGAGATCGTCAGCCAGGAGCGCGTGACCGACGAGCTTCAGAAGATCGTCTGCGCGGACAGGCCGTCGACGGGCTTCAAGATCCTGGAAGGCACGGGTCTGCTGGCCCTCATTTTCGCCGAGCTCACCGAGCTGAAGGGCGTGGAGAACGTCGACGGGCAACGACACAAGGACAACTTCTACCACACTCTCGAGGTCCTGGACAACCTCGTCGAGATGACGGCGGAGCGGCCGTGCTCGGACACGCAGTGGCTCCGCTGGTCGGCACTCCTGCACGATATCGGCAAGCCGGCGACGAAGCGCTTCTCAGCCGAGTCGGGATGGACCTTCCACGGCCACGAGGAGAGAGGGGCCCGAATGATCGGCAGGCTGTTCCGGCGCCTGCGACTACCGACGGACGAGCGGATGAACTATGTGCGGAAGATGATCCGGCTACACCACAGGCCGGTGTCGCTCGTGGACGAACATGTGACGGATTCGGCGGTCCGGCGCCTGCTGTACGATGCCGGTGACGACATCGACGACCTCATGACCCTGGTCCGTGCCGACATCACGTCCAAGAATCCGAGGCGAGTGCGCCGCTACCTGCGCGCGTTCGACGAAGTGGACCGCAAGATGGTTGACGTGGAGGAGAAAGACCGACTCAGGAATTTCCAGCCCCCGGTCGACGGCAACGAAATCATGGAGGTGCTCGGGCTGCCGCCCGGCCGCGTCATCGGAGATCTCAAGGAGGCGATCAAGGAGGCGATCCTGGATGGACGAATCCCCAATGAGCATGACGCGGCGTTCGCCTTTCTGATGGAAATCAAGGATGAGATCATAGAGAGCCAGACCCGATGAGCGAGCCCGACACTACACTGCCGGCGGACCGGAAAGGAGGGCCCGGCGTCCCGATTCTGCAGCAGAAGGCGGAGCGCCTGCTGGGAGTGGTCGAGCCGGCCGCCGCCGTCGCGCGCGGATTCGCGGGTTTCTTCGGGGGCCTGTCGCTGCTCTCGGCGCTGGCTGGATTGATGCTATTCATCCTGATATTTGCGCCGTTCAGCTCCGTATCAATGGCAGGCGGAGTGGGAATGGGAGTTGTACTGATCTTGCTGCTCCTTCCCGGCGCCGTACTTGGACTGTTCCGTCTTGGGCTCTGGCAGCTTATCGGCTTGCCATCGGAAGCGGCCGCGGCTCTGGGGAACGTCGAGGTGAGGAGTCTCGACGCCATAGACGCGTCCCGGTCTCGGCCGGACGGTGAGGGAAGGGTTGCTCGCCTGGTGCGTTTCGTGCGGTCGCTGGTGGACGTCCGGTCGACGCTGCTTCAGAGCAAGGAGCTGGCTCTGAAATCGGCCGTCCTTCTCCGCGTTGCAAACCCGATCACGTTGATCATCGTGCTCGGGTCGACACTGCTGTCTATCCTGCTGGTGCTGGTAGCGGCCGGGGCGGGTCTGGTTATGCTCTTCGTCTGAGCGATCGCCCGCAGGAACGCTACGCCGGCTCCTCCTCGACGGGCCGGACGTCCCACAGCAGCATCTGCTCGATGTCCGCGTAATCTTCCTCGCCCTCTGCGTCAACGAACGAGTAGTCGCCCAGCTCGTCGCGTCGGGGCGCGGGCACGCGGGTCCAGCGAACGCCTTCGGGGTCTACAAACTGATCAGGGAAAGGACTTTCGACCCGGTACGTCGGATGGTAGTTGCGGTAGGTCTTCTCCGCCTCGTACAGCGCGGCCCGGCGCGCTCCGGCTTTCGTCGAGCTGACGCCGGCTACCCGGAAGGGGGTGATGGTGATCGATGCTTCGAAGGTGCCGTCCTCCAGCTCCTCGTATTCCGGTCGCATGACCCGAAAATCACCGGGGTCGGGATAGGCGCTTCTCTCGGTGGTCTCTAGCATGATATCTGTATTGAGTCGGCGTCAAGATGACTGCCGCCCGGGAGGCTTTGCGGCGACCGGAGGCGGGACCCACCCAAACCCTTGCGGTGCGGCGGCGTTCCCGGATGCGGGCGGCGCCGGGGTAATTCATCTGGAAGGCAGCCGCGGCGCGCGGGGTGCCGGGCCATGTCTCGGAGGAAAAAAGTTGTGCCCGCCGCTCGCCCCATGTTGACTGTTTTTAAAGCCGTGTATTATTTGCCGGCGTCCACAGTACCGCGCGGGCACATCGCTGCCCGGGCTGCCATACGAGACCCCCGATCCTATGATGCTCACCCGTCGGTTTGTAGACGTCCCGGATGGGAAACGTCACGCGCTCCGTTTGCCGTTGGCTGACGCGCCGATGGCTCCGATCCACGCGGCCCGATTCGGGTCGACCGTCGTCGACCTCATGATAAGCCGGGACGACGACTACGATGACGATTTCGATGAGAACGGCCTCGACGATTTCGACGACTTCGATGAGGATGAGGTCGATGAGGACGACTACGACGATCTGGAGGAGGAGGACGACGACTACGATGATCTCGACGATTACGACGGCGACGACGAAGAAGACTACTGATCGCTGACGTTCTTCTGGTTCGGCAGAGATCGCGGGCTTCCGTTCGGGCGGGAGCCCGCTTCTCTTTTTGGGAAGCCGTTATTGTTCGGGACTCTGTTCATTTCCTGTGGACAACATCGACTCCCGTGTGCGTTACTTGTTGACAGCGCTTCCCAATAACGGATCTACCGTTTCGTGCCCGGGTGACGGTGTAACCATATCACACGTTCCTGCCGCCCTGTGAACGTCTGGAGCGCTGCCAGGCGAATTCCGAGGTGTTGAAAGATTTCATTTGCATAACGGATGTCGAGACAGTTTATTAGATCGTGCGCGGAGCGCCGCGTACGAAACGGTTTATGGCCGCCCTGGCGATAGACCGTTATTCGTCTCTGATCTTTTCGTGCTGCCCCCTTGTACTGGGGACGCGCCCTACAGCTGGTCGCGTGACCTGGCGCGCCAGCCCTGACGAGCCAGTCTGATCCTCACATCGGTCCGCGTGCATCCCACCACGAGGCACTCGTACCCCCAGACAATGCCGATATGCCCACTCAACCACTTACAGCCCCACCTGCCCAAGCCAAAGAGCCCACCTATTCCACCAATCCCTCCGCCGGCCTCAGCATTCCTCGCGTCTTCTCCACCGAAGGGCAGCACCCCTTTGACTCCGTTGTCTGGGAGGTCCGCGACGCAGCGATCAAGAACAACGCAGGCCAGACCATCTTCGAGCAGAAGAACGTCGAGTTTCCCCGCTCCTGGAGTCGACTCTCCACTAACGTCGTCGCAAGCAAGTACTTCTACGGCGACCACTCCCGCAACGGCGACGACCCGGCCGAGGGAGGCCGCGAGCGGTCGCTCAAGCAACTCGTTCATCGCGTCACGCGCACCATCGCGGACTGGGGCATCGAGCAGAACTACTTCGCCACACCCGAGGACGGCGAGCGATTCTACGACGAGCTCACGTGGCTCTGCACAAACCAGTACGGCGCGTTCAACAGCCCCGTCTGGTTCAACGTCGGCCTGACCCACGAATACGGAGTCCGCGACAGCGGAGGCAAAGTCATCTTCGCCTGGGACGAGGAGCGCGGCGAGGTCGTGGCGGTCGACCCGTACGAGCGCCCGCAGGCCTCTGCGTGCTTCATTATCTCGGTCGAAGACTCAATCGATGACATCTGGCAGCTCATGAGCGAGAGCGCCCGCCTGTTCAAGTTCGGATCGGGCGTGGGCGCGGACTGGTCGACGCTGCGTTCGTCCCGCGAGAAGCTGTCGGGCGGCGGCACGCCCTCAGGCCCGGTCTCCTTCATGCGGGTGCAGGATGCGACCGGCGGCACCATCAAGAGCGGGGGCAAGACACGTCGGGCCGCGATCATGCAGACGCTCAAGTGCTGGCACCCGGACGTCATGGAGTTCGTGACCGCCAAGCAGAAAGAGGAGAAGAAAGCCTGGGCGCTCATCGAGCAGGGATATGACGGCTCCTTCAACGGGCCGGCCTATGCGAGCGTGGCCTTTCAGAACGTGAACCAATCGGTCCGCGTTACGGACGAGTTCATGGAGGCGGCCGAGGCGGATACCGAGTACGCCCTTCGCGCTGTCCGCAAGGACACATCGCTCGGGAACGTGCAGGCAGCGGAGATGCTGGAGAAGATCGCAGAGGGCACGCACGTGTGCGGCGACCCGGGACTCCAGTATGAAGACACCATCCAGCGCTGGCACACCTGCAAAAACTCGGGGTCGATCAACTCCAGCAATCCGTGCTCGGAGTACATGTTTCTGGACGACTCCGCCTGTAATCTGGCTTCCCTGAACCTGCGCAAGTTCCAGGACGCCGACGGCAACTTCGACGTCGAGCGCTTTCGCGCAGCCGCGCGACTCTTCATCACGGCGATGGAGATTCTGGTGGACAACGCGGGCTACCCGTCGCCAAACATCACGAAGAACAGCCACGACTACCGCCCCCTCGGCCTCGGCTTCGCAAACCTGGGCGCCCTCCTGATGTCCATGGGCATGCCGTACGACAGCGACGAGGGTCGAGCGGTCGCAGGCGCCATCACCGCCATCGAGCATGCGGAAGCCTTCGCCCGCAGCGCCGAGATAGCCGCCAACCCGAAAATCGGTCCCTTTGCCGGATTCCAGAATAACCGGGACTCGATGCTCGACGTGATGCGCATGCACCAGAGCGCCGTCGAGGACATCGACGACCGCTGCCCGGACTATCTCGTGAACGCGGCCCGCGACTCGATGACGCGAATGGTGAAACTCGGCGAAACGCACGGCTACCGGAACGCACAGGCCACGGTCCTCGCCCCGACCGGCACCATCGGGTTCATGATGGACTGCGACACGACCGGGATCGAGCCGGACATCGCGCTCGTGAAGTACAAGCTTCTCGCCGGCAAGGGCGACGGCCTGCTGAAGATCGTCAACCGCACAGTACCGGAGGCGCTGCACCGCCTCGGCTACACTGACGACGAGATTCACGACATCCTGGCCTTCATCGAGACCGAAGACACGATCGAAGACGCACCGCACGTCAAGGGCGAGCATCTGCCGGTCTTCGACTGCGCCTTCAAGCCCCACAAGGGCGAGCGGTCGATCCATCACATGGGACACATCAAGATGATGGCCGCGTGCCAGCCGTTCGTCTCAGGCGCCATCTCGAAGACCGTCAATATGCCGGAGAGCTCCACCGTCGAGGAAATCGTGGATGCCTACACGCAGGGTTGGAAGCTGGGGCTGAAAGCGGTGGCCATCTATCGCGAAAACTCCAAGCGGAGCCAGCCGCTCTCCACGCGTCGCGGAGGAAACACGCAGGGCAAGGACGTTGCGGGCGGCGACGGAGTGGCGACGCAGGTGGAGCCCGAGATCGTGGAGAAGGTGGTCTATCGCCCGGTCAGAAAGCGTCTGCCCGACGAACGACCGTCGATCACGCACAAGTTCAGCATCGCCGGCCACGAGGGATACGTCCACATCGGGCTTTATCCCGATACCAACATGCCGGGCGAGATCTTCATCACGATGGCCAAGCAGGGCTCGACGATCGCTGGCCTGATGGACGCG
The DNA here is from genome assembly GCA_041580055.1 of Rhodothermales bacterium. GTDB lineage: Bacteria > Bacteroidota > Rhodothermia > Rhodothermales > JABDKH01 > JABDKH01. The sequence continues at coordinate 8,822 of JBFGEP010000055.1, forward strand.
TTCGCCACGTCGATCTCGATCGCACTCCAGTACGGCGTGCCGCTCGAGGACCTGTGCACCAAGTTCAGCCACATGCGCTTCGAGCCATCAGGCTTCACGAACAACCGCCAGATACCGATCGCAAAGTCGATCATGGACTATATCGCCCGGTACCTGTCGTTGAAGTTCCTGGGAAATGCAGCACCTCGGATCGAGATGTCGGCATCACCGGATCTGACCAACGCGCAGGAGCCGGCATCCCGCGCGTCCGGAGCCACCGCGAAGCTTACCGTCAGCCGGGACCGGACCGATGACGAGCTCATCGGCAGCACGGTGGAGGACTTCCTGGACGCAGCCGAAAGCGCCGGTGCGGCGGAAGCGAAGGTACACGTCGAGATCGACGCAACCGCTTCCTTCCGCAATCAGGAGGACGCCCCGCCCTGCCCGAATTGCGGGTCGATCACGGTACGATCCGGATCGTGCTACTCCTGTCCGAACTGCGGAAACACGAGCGGCTGCGGATGACACATGACACAGCTATCTGACCGAACGGTGAACACCGTGAACCGGGCGGGCTAACGCCGGCCGGGTTCAGGTCTGATTGAAGACGCCCGGGACCGTGGGGGGAACCCGGGCGTTCTTCTTTTCCGCCGCCAAAGCAGGGGACGCCTAGGGGAAGATCCCCATCTCCGTGTACGACGTGGCGACCTTGTTAATGGCGTTGACAAACGCGGCCGTCCGCAGATCGATAGCCCTGGACTTAGACGTCTCCCGAAGCTCGGCGTACGCGTTGACCATCGTCTCCTCGAGACCCGAGTAGACCAGCAGCTGCTCGTCGGCGCCGCGGGCAATCTTCCTCCTGTCGTCGGATGAAAACTTTTTGCCCGTCAGATCCTCCATGGCCGTGAGCATCAACTCCTGCGCGCTCTGCTCGAATCGACGACTCATCCGACCGAACCGGACGTGCGAGAGGTTCCGCAGCCACTCGAAATAGGATACGGTGACGCCGCCGGCATTGAGGTAGACATCCGGTACCATGAGTACGTTACGCTGCAGAAGCATCTCGTCGGCCTCTGCCGTGATGGGGCCGTTGGCTGCCTCACC